>DALF01000064.1:1248-5151 GCA_002499345.1 Euryarchaeota archaeon UBA170
TGCACATACCCTGGGGAGGAGGTCCCCGACCTAGTCAGGAAGCTGATTGATGAAGACCTGCAATGGATAACATGTGATAGGCTCAAGAGAGCAGAGGAAGGATCTATGCCTGGGCTACATGGTTTTGGGAACTGGGTACTCTCCACTACTGCTTCAATCCTTTATTGGTATGGCATCCATGATTCACAGAGCGGGATGTGGGTTTTCCGTAAATCTATATTTGAGGATGAGCGAGTTAGGCCTAAGCATGATGGTATGCCTTTGTCTCAGGAATTCAAGATCAGGGCACGAAGATACCTCGGGAGGAAGAATACTGCTGAGGTCAGCGTCCCGTATCGTCCGAGGGTCGGAGAAGCTGAAATCAACACGTGGGGGGATGGTTTACTCAATCTCAGATTCTTGTTCACGCATAGACTCGGACTGACTAGGCAAGTTACCGAATGGGGACTGGAGAAGTAGTTCTTAGAATTCATCCTCTTCGTCGTCGGAATCCCTAGAGTCAAATGTCGACCAAGACTCAATCATCTCCAAATCTCTCTCTATCTCCCTCCTACGGTTTGCCAGTAGAACCATTCCAACCGCGATTAATATTGAGATTATGATAATCACGACTGGGAGTCCTGAGCCAGCTATCCATCCGACTATATCCAGTGCATCGTCCTCTACAATAGGGATGATTGACATCAGGGTCGGACTCACTGTATCGCCGTCTAATGCCCATACCCCAATTGAAGCTGAAGAACCAGCGGTAATCTCCCAGTTTGTCTCGTATGTCCAAATCCCGTCATTTGCGACCAAGTCTCCCAGCTGGCCGTCATCTCTCATCTGAAATGCTTTGGAAAGGCCACCAGCTACCATTTCCCCGCCTACAGATGATGACGTGCCATCTGCATCCTCCATTACGACTGTTATCCTAATACTGTTGACCACTCCCAACTCAAGCTCCTTTGGAGATACGACCATGTCCCTCAGAGTAGGTGATGATGCCCCAATTGTTAGGTTCACTGACGCTATTGACTGGGCCCCCCTGGAGTCCTGTACTATCAGATCAATTCGTACTGGACCAGGAGGGAGCTGTATAGACACCTCTTCCCTGTTTCCCAGCTCTGTGCCATCCGACAAACTCCACCGATAGAGAGTGATATCATCGTCATAGTCGAATGATCCTGAACCGTTAAGATCCAATGTTGTCCCGGGAACGATGTACTGACCTTCGGATAGTCCGGATATGAAGGCAACTGGATCTGTCTCTAGCACGGTGATCTCCTGAGTATGAGATCTAGTCATTCCATTCTCATCGGTCAGATGAATGGTCAACGTATGGACCCCATGAGGGAGATAGTCGTTGTACCAGAAGTCATTTGTGACATCCTCCAATATGGCTTCCATCATGAGATCAGAAGTGACTGTGACTGTGAAATCGTCACCATCTGCATCGAAAGATCTCCTAAAGTCAAAGAGAACTGGAAGATTAGAGTAGACTACTGCATTGGACACCGGAGAATCCAGAACAAGTACAGGGGCAGACTCGTCAACTCTGAGCATTATCTCTGAAATATCTAGATTTCCAGACCCGTCATCTACAGTCAGGGTAATCTGATGCACTCCTTCTGGAAGTCTGGTTTCTACAATCCAATCACTACCAAGGGGGGCCTCTACAATATCACTTTCCCAAAGTACACTTACGAGATCCGTACTGATGACGGAATTGGGATTACAGATTAGTCCAGAGCCATTCTCGGGTAGATCAGAGCATGCCATATCCCAGTCTCCTGAACCTATTGAGCCAAGAGTGATAATTGTTCCAGAATCCGTCAGAGAGCCATCTATGGGGCTGGATATCACGGATACCGGGAGAGAGTTGTTCACCTGTACCTGCTGACTGGAGGTAGTCCACTGGCCTGCATGGCCTGGCCTATCATCACTGGCCTGCATTGTGATGGTATGCGTTCCTTTGGATAATGTGCCTACCCACTCTATGGTTCCATCTGAAGAAATCCCAGAATAGATAGTCCCATCTATGTCGCTCAAGAACTGGAACTTGACATGATCACCCTCTGGATCAATAGTTTGGGAACCATCGATTATCAGGACATCAGAAGAAGACTGCCCCGATCTAGAAATTGACATGACTGCATCTGGAATCTCGTTGTATAGCTCGACATTGAAAACCCATGTCGAAGGAGGGTTTACTCCGTCGGATGCATAAACGGTTACAGAGAATTGATTTGGGGCATTGGGGAATGTTCTTGTTACCTGCGAGGGACAACCGCCAGTTTCATCGGGTGGTGTACTCCCTTCTTCCTCGTATGATGCTGTCGCCCAGCAAGTCATCTCATCCCCTTCAGGGTCATACGTCTCAGACAGATAGATAGTGACATTCGCGGTCTGGCCCAAGTACAGCGTACCCCAAGTGGATATGGAAGGTGAGGTACCCACTGTTAGCACAGGTGGGAGATTTATGAGCTCTATCTGCCTTGTTTCAGTAGAGCAATGCCCTTGGTCATCACATACTTCTAGTGCGATCTGATGCAATCCATCCGAGAGACAATCCTGACTTGAAAACCAAGGATTGCCGAAGAATAATGACCCATTGGTATTTCCTCCACAGGCGCCGAAATCTCCAGCGAGATTTCCATCAATGCTACTCGTCCAGGTATAAGTTAGATTATCGCCATCCAAGTCCCAAGACTCAGTTGCATTGAAAGTGACCGTGCTACCGCTGGGATAAACAGATTCATCTTCCGGAGTTGTCCAAATTATGAAAGGTGGCTGGTTAGGAATCTCTACCAAGCATAGAGCAACTATATCCGAGACTATCTGAATAGGGACGGTATCATTGTGCACTTCATCGTAGTCGCAACCCATGCTCATTGTATTATTCTGAGACCATCCCTGAACTGAGGTCCATCTTTGGCCGATGAATGGACCTACTATTTCCCTGCCCGAGTAAGGAAGTGTGGCAGTGAAATCAGACTCATATTGAGTGAAAGTAATGTTGATGATTGAGAATGGAATATTTCTCAGATGTTGATTGATAACATTGGCCTCTACCAGCCACATGATATCCACTATATTATCAGAGCCTGAGAAGATGGGAGTGCCGATGTCGGAGGACGATATCCATCTAATGTGGGAGTTTCCTAGCGTGGAGAATGTATCAGAAAGGCCCTGGCCCTGAGAGAATGATGAGTCAGTAAAATTTACGAATGTAGAGGACGAAGATGGCGCTGCTCCTTCGCACTCGAAAATTACTGAGTATGAGATTAGCTCAGTGTGATCTACCATATCTAGACATCCTTGGTTTCCTCTAATGATACTGGAATTGAGATATGAGGAAAGTCGACCATTTGCAATCCAGTTCATTCCGCCATTAGAACCATAGATTTCGAGAGTATCTATTACTGCGTCTACAGCGTTAAGGTCGACAGAGTAAGAGCTAGAGTTCTGAAATACAGTTACATTAGCCAATGAGACTCTTCCTACCCTTTCAGAAATTCCACGATTATCGATATCCAAGGCCGATCCAGAAATTGGATTCCTTGAGACTATTCCATCTAGATAGATATCAATACTATTACGTATGACTAAGCCGTATTGGTCATTAGATGTAGAACAGCTAGTGCAACTTACATTCTTCCCCGAACTTACAACATCATTGGACTCTTCGAAGTATATTCCTGAGCCTGAAGAAGCCGAAATAGATCCAATGCCGTTGTTGGAAGTATGAACTTGCTCTAGCTCCACATTACTGGAGTCGATAACCGAGACTCCATTGCCAGTGTTATTGTGGCTTGTGACTAGGAATAAATCAGGATGGAACTCTCTGATGTCTAGGCCAGTGGCCCCATTGTTACTAATGTCCCAGTAGCTCCCTTGGATTCCGCCTTTCCATAGCAGTAC
>DALF01000064.1:5532-7014 GCA_002499345.1 Euryarchaeota archaeon UBA170
TTCGCGCTTCTGAGAAACATTCCTGCCCTGTCATTGTAGGGAGAGAGAGGGGAAGAGTCTCCATTTCTCATCATATCTAATCTGTTTATGATCGTTGACGAGTCAATCATATATCCTCTCAAGCCGACCGCCTCGTTATCTTCAATCAGTCCCAAATCAATGTGTACTCCGCTGGTATTGATATCAAATGCCGCCACAGAAAGTCCCTGTGTTTTGGCCCCGGGACCTCCTGTTCCTCTGACAGTAATATCATTGAATATGGCGTTCAATGGAAGATTTGAATACTGGCTGTGGTTATATTGTTCCACCATTACTCCCCTGTACATGGAGTCCTCTATCACCACACTTTCGAAAGTGGGCCTAGTTGTCCATCCCTCAGTGATGTGCCTCACAAAGACTCCATTATCTGATCTTTTTACCCTCGAGTCTTCGATGAGAGGCACTGAATCCTCTACCCAGATGCCAGCGGAAATGGCCATAGTTGATCCACTGATATTTGATATTTCCAAGTCGGATAGTAGACCCCCTGAATTGCCCCAATGATTCAAACCCCTCGTAATCAAGCCGTCTATTATTGCCCCTCTTACGATGGGTGCTGAGTTTGCCCCAATTGAAAGCCCAATCCCATACCTCCATGTTGTTGAGAACCCATGTACATCTTGCCCACCCCCCAATATAGACAGGTCAATGATCGTAGGTGAGGCCCCCCCATAGAGATCGACTGCGACGCTGTCAGCGTTTAGAACAGTCAGATTTGAGATTATTGGATCACTCCCATAGATTGTCACTCCGAATTTTGAGTTTGAAATTGATAGATTGTCTATCCTAGATCCTAGGCCGTCGCTTGAGTAATTGAAAATCAACCCCTCATGATCTCCGGAAATAGAGTCGAATAGAACCGGCGAAGAGTTAGTTCCTGAGACTGCTATTCTTCCATTGACCTCTATCGAGTATCCGGCCCCAATGCTTACGATAGTTCCAGCTGTTATTGAAAGAATGTCCCCTGATTCTACCGTGTATCCATCTGGCAGTACGACTGTTCCCGACCACAAAGTGGTTGACTTAGAATCTGCAGAAGCCGCAATATTGGAGAATGGAACCAATATGAGTATCAGGACTAGCGTATAGGCCATCCTAGACCTGCTCTGAGAGGGTCTCACGGAATGGGGGTTGACTCATTCCATGTTATCCCTTCGTACCATTGCGCAGAGAGTTTTTGCCATAGGAGAGGTCTTAAACAGGAAGTATCGGGGAGTCTTTGGGGTAGTGATGAGTACTGCATTTGTCCTAATCAAAACCGTCCCTCAGAGAGAGTTGGATGTTTATCTTACTCTGCTTAATCTAGATGCGGTAACTGAGACTCATGTTTCCTATGGGGAGTACGATCTAGTCGCACGAATTGACTTCGATGATGAGAAGGAGATGGCTAAGACATTGATAGGTCAGATGAGATCTATAGAGGGAGTAATCAGGACTGAGACT
>DALF01000055.1 GCA_002499345.1 Euryarchaeota archaeon UBA170
AGCTCCACATCGACTGGATCAGCTACTCTAATCAGCTCGCCAGAGTCTTCTAAGGACCGAATGTAACGCCTCAGGGTGCGCCAGACCATGTACTCCCGTAGCACTCACAATAGTAGAAGGTTCGCTCGCCGCCGTAGGCGGCGCGACCGACGGTTTCTTTTGAGCGACTCCTCTCGGAGTAACATGGGCGAGGCTGTGACTACCTGTGACGTTTTGGTTGTTGGTGCAGGGCCAGGTGGCGGTAATGCAGCTTTACAATGTGCCAGACTGGGACTAGATGCCATACTTGTTGAAGATCATGATGAGATAGGTACTCCCGTCCATTGTGGAGAGTGCATCTCTGAAATCGCCTGTCAGAATTTAGGGCTCACACTCCCTGAACACGTAATTAGTAAAACCGTCAAAGGGATTCGGGTAATTTTCCCAGACGGAACCGAGAAATGCCTTTCCGAAGAAGGATACGTTCTGGAAAAGCACCTGTTCGAACAGTGGATAGCTGAATCTGCTGTCAAAGAGGGGGCCAGACTTAGCATGGGCCATAAAATCACGGGAATGGAGAAGTTGTTCGAACAAGACAGTTTCTCCGGATGGCTTTGTCAGGGCAAGGGGGACCTCTTCCCTATACGGGCTAAGATAGTGATAGACGCATCCGGGGTGTCCTCAGTTTGCTCAAGATTACTTGACCTCAATCCTCGAGGAAAGGTAGTAGCCGGAATGCAATATGAGCTAGAAGGAGTCCCTACTGATGGCTATCTTGATTTCTATATATGGCCATCATATGCTGAGAAGGGATATCTGTGGATGATTCCTAAGTGTGACGGCAGGGCAAATATTGGTCTAGTGACAGAAGACAAACCCAGAACCAAGAAGGCTCTTGATGAGTTCATTGAGCATACTCATTTCAAGGGTCTCAATCAGAATCTTCCTACTTGGAAAAAGAAGGGAAATCCAGCCTTCGGAGGGACTATTCCCATTTCTGGCCCTCATGAGAATACCCACTATGATGGCTTGATGCTAATCGGAGATGCCGCCGGATTTACTTCGCCCCTATTCGAGGGTGGTTCCCACTTAGCATTGAAATCCGCGGTTTTCGCCGCTCAGACCGCGGCAAAGGCAATCTCAGAAAATGACCTTTCCTCTGAAAAATTATCCGAGTATCCAAAGCTCTGGAAAGCAGAATTCCCTCCCTATGATAAGATTCTCAAGGGAAAAAATGCTCTATTTGAGCTATCTGATGAAGAGATGTCAGTAATGGCGAAGTGCTTCCCAGATGAGATGTCAGACATGGGCCTATCTGGTAAGGTATTCGTGGGATTGAAGCTCCTCTACAGAAGCCCTGGATTGTATGCTAAAAATATAGTCAGGGCTATGCTAGCCTTTGGATATAGTAGGGCCAAGTACTATGGTTGGTGAAATATTGCTTTCCCAAATTGGGTGGCTACTATTGGTCACTGGCATCGCTTTCTCGGCCCTTCAGTGTACTAGCAGGGGCAATCCAGTCAGCTCAATCTCTAGAGACTTAGCGCTAATCTCACAAATCTCACCTTTCATCTTACTAACGTTCTGTTTTGTTACCGATGCTAGGTCACTGGAGTTGGTTTTCAGATTTGGTGGAGAGGATCTTCCACTATTATACAGGATTTCCGCTGTCTGGAGTAGCCGGGCAGGTCCACTTCTTCTCTGGGCCGCACTAATGGCAATAGTAACTAGGATTATGTCTATGAGAGTAAAAGGAACATCTTTGGAAGTTAGAATAATGCATACATGGGTAGGATTCATCCTTCTATTGTCTCTCATGCTCGGGCCTTTTGATGGAACAACCTCTTCCTCCGCTTCTGGCCTAAACCCCCTACTGCAAACAGATCTAATGGTAATTCACCCGCCTGTCGTCTTCGCGTTCTACTCATTGTGTATAGCGACCTCTAGTGTCGTAATTGCAGGAGTCATCAGAAGAGATCCGTCTAATATCATCCATAAGTCACAACTGTATTGGGCTAGAGCGGGTTTCGTAGTTGGAACAATAGGAATAGGACTAGGCGGACTCTGGGCCTATACCGTTTTGGACTGGGGGGGCTATTGGGCATGGGACCCGGTCGAGACTGGTTCTCTTCTCCCATGGCTATGTCTATTGTTGGTCGTGCACGCGCGATCCAAAACAGGAGGCAGTGCGATTATTGCTTCACCAGCAGCAGGGTTACTTGCAGGAGCTCTAACCTTCCATGCCACTCTGGTTACTAGGGCCAATGGCGTTTGGGCATCGGTCCATGCCTTTGTCGCAGATGGACAGGGGACACTTCCCCAAGACCCATACTTGAGGGTTCTAGATGTGGTCAGCTTTGATGCGATAGGAGCAGAATTAGTAGGATATTTGTCAGCAATAATACTTCTGTGCGTCTTCACAGTCATTCACCTAGCTAGGATGCAAAGGTTGGAATTGGAGTCAAAAAACTCAAGATCAATGCTCCAGGAAAACAAGAACCTTGCAATCATCCTCGTTGTTATTTTCTTGTTAGTCTCTTTCTGGATAGGGTCCGTGGCAGTTATTCTTGTTGGATTTTCACTCATGTATCTCATTATCAATGGGGACAACGCAGACCCACCGCTTCATTGGATATTTACAGGAATCGCACTGATGTTGTTCTCGAGTTGGACTTGGAACGCAGAATGGTACCAATCCCTAATGGGTATGACTCCATTCCTCACTCCATGGATGATATCAGAGAAGGAGGATGACTGGTCCTTCATTACAGGACTTTTTACAGGTACCTCTTCAAGGCTAAGAATAGCTAAGGCGGTACCATGGTATGGGGGAACTGGATTCCTATTACTCACATGGATGATACTTACTGTAGAGATAGATGGAACCAGTCTTCAAGCTCATGAATTCTACGGGTCGCCCTTTATCGCCATTCTAGCAATCGGCTTGGCCGCTTATACATGGGGGAAATCGATCAGCTCCAAATCAGGGGCCTATCTTATTCTATTCGCTCTGTCCGCCTCCCTCCTAGCGGCTCTTGCGGCAGATTCCATAGCACTACCTGGGGATCCAAGGCTTCCAATATCATCTTCCGTTTCCAGAGGGTCTCTTGCTTCGTTTATGTTGGTACTTCTGATCTTCTCACTACCTTTCAACATCAGGAATTTACTAATGACCTTGAAGTCCCATTCACGAAAGATGTACCAAGAAGGATTCAGTAGTCTTAGGTCTCCTAGAGCCCGGCTCCTGGCCAGTCATATTTCCCATGTTGGGATCCTTCTCCTCCTCATAGGTCATGTTTTTACAACAACATTGGTAGATAGATCAGACCCCTCTCATTTGGTAACCTTAGAGAAGAATGAACCAGTTTCTTATGGGAACTACGAATACATCCTGGTGGACACAGTAGTATTATCCGAAGGAGATGAAGGATTTGACTTCAATGTGGGTGATGGGTTTTTGGGAGTGGTCATTGAGATGAGGAAAGACGGTGAACTTGTTGATACTCTGATTCCAGGCATACTAAGATTCGGACCTGTCCCAAGATCCGAGGTTGACAGACACGTGGGCTTGTTCGGCGACACTATCGTTATCATGGACGGTTTTCAAGTTCAAGATTTGATGCCCGCACTATTTTTCAACCAGACAGACGGCCTCGATAGAGTAAGAGTAACCATCCATGAACTTCAGGGTAGCCACTTAGTTTGGACTGGATGGTTACTTACAATAATTGGAGGAATCCTAGCATTTTCTTCATCTGAAAAACCACATAATCAAGAGGAAGAATGAATTCTTGTCTAGGTGAGGGGCACCGTTTGAATGAAAAAGGGGAAGCGGGTCGGCCGGACGCCAAGGAGGCGAACTACATGGAAAATGGTGCAATAGTACACATCGACTACGACCTTTACGAGGTTGACTCTGAGAGACTCATCGAGACTACACGCGAGGACGTAGCCAAGGAGAATGATATATTCGATGAGAACAGAGAATATACGCCAATGATAACAGTCGTAGGGGACGGTAGACTGATCGCAGGTTTCGAATCATCACTCTCAGATGCTGAGGCTGAAAAAGACTACGAAATAGACATAGAGGCTCCAGATGCTTATGGCGAGAGAGATGCGAGCCTGGTGGAGACAATCGGTCAGAATGTCTTGATGAGGAGTGTTAGAGATCCAAATATGCTCGCAATCGGTGCTCCAGTTGAGATTGGTGGGAGGACCGGTGTACTACAGTTTTTGAGTGCCGGGCGTGCTAGAATTGACTATAATCATCCATTAGCTGGATCAACATTGAGATACAATTACAATATTGTCAAGGTCGTGGAAGATCGCAAAGAAAAGGTAGAGACACTACTCAAGATGAATACTGGACGGGACGACTTCGAGATTGATTTTGAGAAAGACGACCTTACGGTGACTCTTCCGGACACAATTGCTTATGATCAGAATTGGTCGTATGCTAAGTTCAGCCTAGTGAGAACATTGAGGGACCATATCGGAGTAGGGACAATTGTCTTCCGTGAAGTTCATGAGCCCAGGGCAGTATCCGAAGAGGAATGATTACAACTCAAATGACTCCAGTCATTGGGTGGAACATTCATGAATCCGGCCTCCTCCCACTAATCGCCTCAATGACGACGAAGGTGGACTGAGCTACGGCCTTGACGTTCCCTATGAGTACCGAGAGGCACCCATTTTACACACGTATTCAAGACATACCTCCACTTCGGAATAATGTGAGCAGAGCCGCCTCATCTGTCTTTTTGTCTCTAATCATACTTCTCAGCATCGCTTCTAGTGGTTGTATGGGGCTCGCGATGCAGAGGGAGCTGATGGAGGGAATGCGAGACGATCCTCGTGAGGAGATAGTACCAGTAGAGCCCATAGTACAGGCTCACATTTTTGGACAGAATGAGTGTATACTGCCGAGTGCGGAAAACTCCAATCAGGAAACAGACTGCTACTCTAACGAGAGTACGATATCTGTAGATGAGACAGTTTCAAAGATGCTACTCGACTTCTCAGTTTCGTTCGAGTGGTCCTCCACAGTTGGAGAATTACTGGGCAATAACACGGACGAGCTCAGATTCGTCGAGATCACTCTATTGAAACCAAATGGAGAAAAGTGCTGGGAGTATCTCGCAACCAGTTCAGTTGGTCAGATGTCACTCGAGCTAAGAAGCGAGAGCGACTGTACTGTCTCTATAGGCAACTCTTCAGGTTTCACCAATGGAAATTGGATTCTTCAAGTCAGGGCCAGAGGTTATGCGATAGCCGCCCCTATTGATACACTCTCGTTTGAGGATGAGTTTAGGGTCTCACTGTGGGTTACGAAGAAATGTATTGTTTTCCCAGAAATACACTCAGAAGGCGAGTGTACATTTAGCTCAGAGCTCGAATAAGGCCAAGTAAGTTGAGCAACTAGTCGGCGTAGCGCTTATGAGTGGTTGGCAGTTCGCCCCACTCCGAGGAATCGCTTTGGATGAGAGCCTAACCCCACTTGTACCGCTTGATACGTACGAGCAGCATGCTGTTCACATTGGCACAAATCAGAAATCTTCTGACATGAAAGCATTCTTGGATACTTTCAGGCAAGATGGAAGCGGCCTTCATCACATCGATATCAGGCAGACCGACTCTAGGATTCGTACTGTGGCAAAATTCCTAGCTAATTACGACTCTAGCAGAATACTGGTAGTCAGCGCTCGTCAGTATGGTCAGCGGCCTGCAAGAATGTTCGCTGAGGCCATAGGGGCGAAGAGAATTGTTGGCAGATTTATTCCCGGGACCCTAACTAATCCGAGACTCAGGACATACATCGAGCCGGAAGTAATCGTAGTGACGGATCCAGCCGCAGACTCCCAGGCTCTTTCAGAGGCCGTGAGTTCGGGTATGCCAGTTATCGGTATCTGTGATGCCAATAACAGATTGAGAAACGTCGATCTAGTACTACCGGCCAATAACAAGGGGAGGAGATCTCTAGCTCTAATTTACTGGCTTCTCGCGAGAGAGACTCTGAAGATTAAAAGTGGGATATCTGACGTAGATTGGGAACGCTCTCAGGACGTTGATGACTGGGAGTCCTCTTTCTAGTCTCAACAATATCTTTTCTTAGTTCATCTGATAACTGAAAAGCCAGTCCCATGTTCATGGACTTTGGCCCTGTTCCTCTTTCGTTGGCCCCAATGGCAGGGGTAACAGATCTAGCTTACAGGCTCCTCGCGAGAGAGTGTGGTGCCGATTTTACTGTAACAGAGTTCACCGCTGCGTCTGGATTAACTAGGAGGAATACATACTCTTGGCTTAAGGTCGAAACTGATCCTCGAGAGAGTCCATTCATCCCTCAAATCTTTGGAGGAGACATCTCAGAGATGGCAAAAACTGTAGAAATGCTAGAAGATAGAGCGGATATTATCGATATCAATTTTGGATGCCCTGCACCTAAGGTATGTAGAAACGACGCGGGGGCCGCTCTTCTGAGGGACCCTGATAGGGTGGTTAGCATGGTTAGGAAATGCATAGCGTCTACCGACGTACCAATCTCTGTAAAGATGAGATTAGGGACTGGATCAGGAGAAAATACTGCTCTTGAAATTTCTCAGCGATTAGCAGAAGAAGGAGTATTGAGGATTTGTGTTCATGGTAGGACTCTGAGACAGAGATATTCAGGAATAGCAGATTGGGATCAAATCAAGGAAATCGCTGACTCAGTAGACATTCCTGTAATAGCAAATGGCGATGTCACAGACACTCAATCGGCTAAGGCCTGCCTCCAAGCTACCAGGGCCTCTGGCTTAATGATTGGAAGAGGCGCCATAGGCAGACCAACAGTATTCCATGAGATAAAGCAGGGTATGGGTTGGTCAGTCGGAACTCCTCCTTGGGGGAGAGGCGGTCCTTCGGAAGCGAGGAGGTGGTGTTGGGATAGATACCTAGAATTATCTCAAGAAGTATATGATAAATCGGGAGGTAAGAACCTCAAGAGACACGCAGTCTCATTTACGAAGGGTCTTCCAGGGGCGTCCGCAATGAGGGTTAGGCTACATTCAATACAGGATAAGGAATTACTCGGAAATGAGGTTAGCAGGTATCTGCGAAACCTAGAAGAAGATGAATCTCAAAACGAGATAGCTTCTTCTAGTCTTTGAGACACCGTCTTCAGCCTCCTCAGCGTTCTGTCAGCACTCCTCATGACATTCTCTGTGACCATGCCGCCATCTTTTCCAGAAACTCTGAATCCATACGGCATCCTCCCTCCCAGAGTGTTGAGGAGTATCTTCTGGGAATCCAGATCAACATCCAATAGTATCTCCTCGACCTTATCAATACTCAAAGACTTACTTTTCGCACCAGATATCAAACTCTCGGAAATAGAATCATCAAGTCTACCCAAACCCCCTCTGGTCATCAGCCATTCTTCCCCTCTGGCATCAAATTGCCTCATAACCCCAATAAAAATATCCTGAGCTATTCTATTCATCATGGGGACCCTCTCAACTATTCCAGCTACTCTCATCTTGTCAACCGACCTCCCCACTCTGGAACGAGTCTCTCCCATCTTATCTGAAAGTGCGAGAATGGTGATTGGGTCACTAATGGTGCAAAGCTCAATTAGGATATTACTGGCCAAGCTATCTCCTGATCTCACTCTCTCTCCAGACAGCCCTAGATCTTTAGTCAATGATGTCAGATGGCTATCTTCTTCAGAGATCGGGCCAGGTTCTGAAATCATAATTTTGAATGGCAGAGTCTCTTCGGATGAAATTACTGACATTCTTTCCTCAGATTCTATTATCGAATCAGATAGCTCCCTCATCCTCAGTTTCAGAACGGTTCGCGCCTCGTTAGTAACTAACTCGAGTGCCGATGAGATACTCCCTCCCCGCAGAACATGGATATGCCATCCTCCATCTGTGTTGGAGGATATTAGTCCACATTCCCTCAGTTTAATCATTTGGTGATGAATCCCAGTTTGTGAAAGGCCCGTTACTTCGCATAGTGATTTTGCATCCCACCTCCCCAATGGTTCTTTCAAGAAGGCCTCCATCATAATCCGATGAAGTGCTCCTTGCCCCTCTTCTACGCCTCCTCCCTCAACCTTTCTCCTGACTAGGCCCATTGAGTCTAGCAACCAAGCTAGTAAGACATCAGGGTTTGTACTTCCTGTCGGCATCGGAAATTCGACCAGTCTTAGCCTGAACACAACCTCCGCCCGATATTGGGGGTTCTATAGAATTCCTAAACATGGACACCAAATATGGCAATTATCCACATTTTAACAATCACGAGCAGTCACTCTAATGTCAAGCCATGGATACTCAACTTTACATCTCTTCAAACCATTTAGGTGGGGAGCAAGTGATAGGCCAGTCTGATCTAGGATCCCTCTTTTCCTAAGTACTGAAATTGCAGAGTGGACAGAGGCCCTGGATCTTCCTAGGTCCCTGGCAAGTTGAGCCTGTGACGCAGGATCTTCATCCTCCGTAAGCCTCGCTATCACCACTCTTTGGACTTCTGAAAGCCCGACTGGCATCATGGCCGCCGCTCTGGAATCGTCCATGACTCCGGTCCCCTCCAGAATCTCAACTTGCGCTGGAGCCCCGAAGTAGTAGCAGGTTCGCCCGTTAACTGGTACCACAGTTACGACCCCTTCTTTTGTGAGAGTATCAAGATGATGGCGCAAGGTACCATTAGCGGCAGAGAGCCTTCTCTGCAACTCCCTGAAATGTATTCCAGGTGATCTTTCTAGAGCTTCTAAAATCCTGAGCCTCAATGGATGCTCCCAACCAGTTTCTCTGTGTGCTATCATGGTTCCCTGAGTTGCAGGGAATAGTAGTTGGAAACCACCTCCTAGACCTAATGCAGCTCCTGCTAAGGCACCTATTGAGTCTACATACCACGGGCGGTTAATCCTCCATTGATCAACTAGCGCCACAACTTGCTGGTTGACATCAGGGGCTTTAATGATGTGTCTTAATGCTCATTCAAAATTTTCTATGGATGCCCTACTTGGGACCTTCGATTTTTCCATTGTGAATTTTCATGTAGGCAACCAATGGAGAGAGTAGCTTCCCAGCTCTCCTACCATGCTCAGTTAGACTGTATCTCACCCTAACTGGAGGTCCATCCTCAACCAGCCTCTCTACCAAGCCGAATTCTACACACGTAGTTAATTTATCAGACAGAGTTCGGCTACTAATGCCTCTCAATAAGCTCCTCATTTCGTTAAATCTTCGATCTCCTGCTATGTAGAGAGTAGCCAGAATTTCTGTTGTCCATCTCGAACTGAAAACTGAGAATGCATCGACCGCAGAATCTACTTCCCAGCTGATATCAAATTTTTCATCATTGTATTTAGAAAATAATGTACGTATATCCTTACCAAGGTGCATCACCTCATCGACTTGATTCTCTACCTTTCTTATGTCCCTCTTTGTTAATCTAAGCGGCTCCTCTGACATATTAACAGGTATTCCACAAGGTATCTAGTGTATAAAATGCACCTACGTGTAATCACCATTACTATGCCAATCAAATACTAGTTTCCATGGTTTAGTGTTAAATCTACACCAGTAGGAGGCAATGAAAATGGATAAATTTCTAGAACAATGGATTGAAGAAACGATTGGAGACGAGGACATCTCTGGTGAGATGCCTAAGATAAGTATCAGCTCGATACTCTTTGCAGCTATAGCTAACTACAGGGCCCCCGCTTGGGTCCAGTCTCCCCTGAAGGATCTCTAGCAAGAGCTGTACTTGGGACGTCTACCTTCGATCAGAGCACTTAGCCCCTCTTCCGCATCTCGTGTGCTGAATATTTCTTCTAATCTATCTAGCTCGAGATTCAAACCATCTTCAAGAGAAGTACCGGTTCTGACATCAGAGAGCAAATCTCCCGCTATTCTGAGGGCGACCGGCGCCGCTCTAGAGAGTGATTTTAGTTGTCTTGAGACCATTGGGTCTTCGGAATCATATCCTGGAGGTATTTTTCCAGAAATTAGGTCACCGATATTATCGTCAGAGTAGAAACTCGATGCGAAGCGAACAACCTCACTTTCATCATTCAACGGCTTTTTTGGATACTTCTGACGAGGCTTCTTCCCAACTAGGGTCGCAACAGTACTCTCAACTTCGGAGGATTTCACTTTGTGAGTTAGGAGTCCCAAATCTAATGCTAACGAAGAATCTAGAAAGTTGCCAGCTAATACAGCGTAACGAGCACATTCTACCCCACAAATCCTCGTAGTTCTCTGAGTTCCACCGAGGCCTGGGTATATCCCTATAGAAGTCTCTGGAAATCTGAATTGTGTCCTCCTAGTGCCAATCCGGTAATCACAGGAAAGTGCTAGCTCAAGACCACCGCCAAGTGCTAAACCTGTAGTCAGGGCAATAGTTGTCTTATCGCATCTCTCGATTCTATTGAGGACATCATGTCCATGTGAGGTAAATTCGTATATCTCCTTGAAAGAGTCCTCTCTGAGCTTATCTACAAAGAATTTCACATCTGCTCCAGCGACAAACGCCTTACCTGCTCCTTCGAACACTACTGTGGAAATATCTTGTATTGAATCAATTTCTTCCATGACCTCGCCTAATTGAGAGACAAGGTCTACATTCAGAGCGTTCATCGCCTCTGGACGATTCAATCTTACTGTTGCAATTTCGCCTTCTACACTCAAATCAACATAAGAGAACTCAAACTCTTCCGTCTTAGTGGAGAACCATTCTGGTAGCTCTATTCCGGCCAATTCAGAGTAATTTATAGCCATCCTTGAAGCTTCATCAACTCCTATTTCATTGGCAAGCTCAAAGGGCCCTTTGGCCCATCTTAACCCAACCTTTGCCCCTCTATCAACATCCTCCATCGAGCATATCTCCTCATCCACTATCTGGGCAGATACCGAGAAAACCTGTCCTAACAGCCTCTCGGAAATTACTCTTGCAGTATCATCATCGCACTCGCCTGACTCTCCAATTTCCCATAACCCTCCTTCTTTTACAAGCTCTCTAAGGGAATCAGATCCGATATACCTAGGAGTATCCAATTGCTCAGCCAAGTAATCGGCGGAGTGTAGAGCAATAGGAGGCCCAGTAAGGTTCATCAAAGCGAATGGCCCCATTCCAATCATAAATGAAGATCTAGCAACCGAATCAATCTGTGCCGTGCTACCAATCCCCTCTTCCAGAAGTCTACACGCTTCATTTAGCCATGGGACGAAGAAACGGTTTACCACAAAACCAGGACGGTCCTTGCAAATGATGACTACTTTCCCCATTGACTTACAATACTGCTCAACTAGCTTGACGCTACTCTCAGAACTTTCAGTAGCTGGAATCACCTCAACAAGCCTATTTTTTGCAGGGTGGTAAAAGAAGTGCAAACCGACAAATCTATCTGGCCTTCCAGTCGATAATGCTAGCTCATCAACAGACAATGAAGATGTATTGCTAGCTAGTATGGTATGTTCATCACAGACATCATTTAGGATCTCAAATACAGATTTTTTAATTTCAAAATCCTCGAAAACAGCTTCAATGACTAAATCTGTAGACGGATCAACATTCTCTGTCCCCACCACTCCGGTTATCCTTGATTTTATCTGCTCCACTTGCTTAGGGCTGAATATCCTTCGATCTTCAGCTTCCTTAAGAAATCCTGAGACAATGCTGACCCCCCTATCTACCCATTCTTGCTCTCGATCCACCATTTGGACCTCGAAACGCTCCTGAGCACTCTTCTGTGCTATGCCAGAGCCCATATTTCCCGCACCAATAATCGCTACCTTCTCGATCGGTCCCATGGCCTTCCGACGAGGGGACAATCAATGAATGCAGCGGATGAATGGTCCGATTAAAACCAATGAATTTATTCAGTCTGCATCTCCCATGGTTAGCTATGCCACGACGCGGGGCCATCTCGGTGATAGTGATATTCTTACTTCTTTCATCCGCTTCCCAGATGGCAATAGCCAATAGTAGTGGCAAGTATAATTCTTCAAATGGCTGTGGTTGCCACGGAGGCTCTGCGGCCTCTCCAGTACCCACTCATAATTTTCCCTCTAGTTACTCTCCCGGCCAGAGCTATGCCTTGGATATAGGAATGAACGGAGGAGTCTCCGGATCGAAGGGGGGATTCAACTTACAGGTGTCCAGCGGAACTCTGGCATCTAGTTTTGGAATAATGAATACACAAGTCAATTCTGCTGGAAATCAGGGAACTCACTCATTTCCAGATTACAGAAGCTGGTCTTTGGATTGGACTGCCCCTTCAGCTGGCTCAGGTTCGGTAACTTTCTCTCTGGCGGTCATGGCTGCTAACGGCAATGGAAACAATGCAGGAGACGGCTGGGCAACCCTGACTTATCAGTCAAGCGAGGACTCTGGATCTACTAATGCACCTCCGATTGCGTCCTCTGTCAGCTATGTCCCGGCGTCGCCTACTAAGGAGACAGGTTTGGGAGTCAGCTACACATACTACGACGAAGACGGTGATTTTGAGCAGGGCACCTCCATTCACTGGTTCAGAGACGGGCTCAGAGTCACTCAGATAGATGACCTAACCGATATTCCAAACTCCTGGATCTCTAAGGGCCAGAGCTGGAGAGTCGAGGTCACTCCCAATGATGGAAATGAATTTGGAGAGACGGTTTCCCTGGATCCAATTTCCATAGGAAACACCGTACCAATCGCTAGGAGCTTGTCAATAGGGCCGGAATCTCCCATGGATGACGATGATCTGATAATGAACTGGGATTACTTTGACTTAGATGGAGATCCACAAGATACACAACAGACCACTATTTACTGGTTCCTAGATGGCTCTAGGGTCACGGAGCTAGATGGGGAAGGAACCGTCTCCAGCTTCATGATAAGATCAGGAGATGAATGGGAGGTTTCAGTTACTCCGAGTGACTCTTCTGACTTTGGAGATACCGTATACAGCGGGATAGTCATCATAGGCTCTTCCAATACAGGACCTTCTGTTTCTGCATTCATTACAACTTCTGGAAATACCGTTACCACCGACTCCTTGCAATTGATATATACTCCTTACGATCCAGATGGAGACACAATCCAGTCCACTGAGATTAGATGGTTTAGAGACTCATCCATGGTAGCCGCATTCAATGATGAAACAACAGTTGACCCTTCCTTCACTTCGAAGGGAGAAACATGGGAGTCACATGTTCGAGTTTTCGATGGTTTAGTGTGGTCTGACTGGTTCGTAACTCCCGCTGTAAATATTGTCAATACCCCGCCCGTGGTTACGAATATCTCACTTCTCCCCGAGGGAAAACTGACAACAGACTCGGACCTGTATGTAGAATGGGAGCAATTTGATATTGATGGAGACTCCGAGCAGGCTAGTCAAATTAGATGGTGGGTCGACGGTGAGTGGATTACTGAGTTTGATGGATTAGACTCCATTCCGTCTTCGGAGGTGCATAGAGATGAACACTGGTCAGTACAGGTGATCCCGGGAGATGGAGAGGGCCTCGGGACCTCGATGAAAACAAACTCTAGAGTAATTGAAAATGCCCGCCCAGTCATTCTAGAGGTCTCCTTAGAGAGCGCTCCAATTGGGAACATGGAAGCCCCTCCAGACTCTTTGAATGACCTATTGGCAATATCTCGTACAGAGGATCCGGACAATGAACCAGTTGTACTGGATTACACTTGGTTCAGGGACGGCTTCATTGTTCCCGATCTAGAAGGAAACGATACCGTAAACTCGATCAGACTCGAGCCTGGACAACTGTGGGAGGTAATAGTTACGGCTACTGATCCATGGGGTCTCCACACAAATCTTTCAGCCTCAGTGACAATAGCAAACCTACCTCCGGTCCCACTTTGGTCGACCACTCCATCTCCGCCCATCTCAGGATCTACCGCCACTTTCGATGCAACCAGTTCCTTTGATCCGGATGGGGAAGTCTCCTCGTACTTATGGATAATAGACGGTGTTGAGGTATCTGGAAGCACCATTGACGTTACTATGGGCCCCGGTCCTCATTCAATCTCACTTACAGTAGTTGACGATATGCAGGAAACCCAATCCTCGATATCGACAATAGTATATGATGAGCCCCAAACTCCCCAGTCTTTAACGGCAACCTTGCAGGGAGACAGAGTAAACCTAGTCTGGGCTGGCCCATCAGACGAATATAGAATCTACAGATCTACGACCCCAATATCCTCTGTGGTGGGATTAACTATGTTCGATGATATGCCAGTTTGGGGCGAACCAGTTCCTTCTCCCTTGATTCCAATCGGGTCGACGACATATCAGGAATGGAGTGAGCCAGTCCCAGTTGCAACCACATTATACTACGTTGTGACCTCAGTAGTAAATGATCAAGAGATAGTATGGGTAGTAGATGGTCAGAATCATGTCAGTGTAGATGCGACATCTATCGCTTCCGAAAATCTAGAATCAACTGAGGAAGCAACACCACTTGCATCAGTGATCATCTCTGGAATCATGATTAGCCTGGGAGTTTTATCTCTGATATTCGCATTCTTCGAGGCCAGGAGGAAGTCAGAATGAACCGAAACGCGTTTGTGTTTCTTATTTGTATCACGCTAATCCTAACTCCAGGGAGCTCTTTAGCGAATCCAGGGGGGAACGGCGACGGAGACAGGGACTATTCCTGTGGTGGTTCGTGCCATGGCGACCCCGCTCTAAGTATGCCATCAGAAGCAACTATCGAAATCACTCTTGGTAATGAGGTATTTTCAGGACAGGCAGTTGCCATTCATGTCACAATCGAAGATATCAGTACTCCTAGCAACATCATTGGAATTTTCATTCTAGGGTCTCTAAATGGAAACTCAGACACGCCTGAAGATCACGGCTGGCATCTGATTCAGGATCCGAATGGGGGATCATCCAATTATATCGAGACAAAAGCCGCTTCCAGTGGCTCAGTTACAGTAACATGGGTACTTCTTTCGCCTACAAACTCTGGTAGCCATAGCTTGTATGCAGAGATCCATCATGGCGGTTATCCGGGTGACAAGGCATACTCCGGAGTTAGTGAAAAATTCGAAGTGATTGTCCAAGACGTTCCGGAGGGACTCCCCGGGTTGGCAAATGACTGGATAGCACCCTCATTCAGGGTCTCAGGTGATAATAGTCCATTGTCCATTAGCACTAGGAACTCAACTGACATTAGTGTGGAATGGATGCTTGACGGAGAGTGGAACCCCATCTCTGTAGAGTCGGTCTGTATAGAACTGACAGAAGACTTCTGCAATGATTGGGAAGTCAGCATTCCCGCTACCATGGGAGAGGCTAACATCCTGTATAGGGTAACTACGTACAACGGGACCTTTGCTATAGAACAGCCTTGGCTAAAGATGGGTACCGCCCCTCCTCCATTCGAGGGAGAGGTGTGGTCAGCCAGAGCACATTCTTTCGCATTCGCATTATTGATTATCTCATTCTTAGTAACCCTACAAGCTCGTCTCTACCCAACTATTGAGAGAGATAATATGGACCAGACACAAATTGTCGCATCATCAGAAATGGTAAGGTCTGAAGAGAATCCTGGTTGGCTTTGGAATCCAGAATCACAAGAATGGATAGAAGATCCTGAGTATAACGGAGGTAATGAATAATGGTGGGTGCTGCAACATTCCATACTGCAATGGCGGAGATTGTAGTTGGTTCGATGGTACTAGCTACACTGTGCGCCATAGGCTGTTCAATTTCTAGGATCGTCCCTACTTCGGAAATCAACAACGAATCGCTAATGGTTACTATGGATAGGGCATCATTGGCTGGCTCCGTATTGGCTCTAATTTTCCTACCAATCGCTATTCTGAGTGGCAATATTGCGGCGGACGGTCAAGCAGAAAGTGCGCTTCTGTACAATAAGTTCGTGTACAGTGGGCTAGCTCTAGGCTTCTGGAGCGCTTTCGTGATAGGAAGGATTAGGATGGGCCCTGGATTATGGGAAGAAAGACCTCTGGCATTTCTACAGTCCGCAACAGCAGGTGTTGCATTCCTAATGACTTCAATGGCTTCTTCTATTGGAGGAAAATTAGTCAGAGGCGAATCTCTATTCGATGTTCTCCCATTCTGGCTCCCTACTGAAACAGCTTCTATTTTACCTCTATGGGCCTCCTTCTCCCTATTGACTCTAGGAATAACATCTTCAGCACTGGTATTCAAATTCACGCTACCGAAGATAGTTAGGATTGAATAGGCTCATTCCAAACTTAGAAAAATCTCTTCCAGCCTCTTGGAAAATACCTCTGGGTTCAG
>DALF01000071.1:0-10349 GCA_002499345.1 Euryarchaeota archaeon UBA170
GTCGCCCGGATGCTTAACAGCCACTGGGTGACCGGTGAACGCGGGAGGACCGTACATGACAGGAACAGATGAGACCCAACTAGGAGACGACTTCTCATACATCATCAGAATTGCAGATACAGACGTAGATGGACTACGAAAGATATCGGTCGGATTGTGCTCTATCAAAGGAATAGGGATGAGAACAGCAGAGATGATTTGTAGGCTTTCTGGAGTAGATGGAAGTAAGCTTGGCGGAAATCTTAGCGATGAAGAGCAGGATAAACTCAGAGATTCTATTGGAACTTACGCTACTGAGATGCCCTGGTGGCTGATGAACAGGCAGAGAGATCTAGAGACTAACGAAGACGCTCATATTGTCGCCCTTGAAGTGAAGATGACTAGAGACGATGACGTTGCAAGAATAGCAGGGATCAAGACTTATCGCGGCATGAGGCACAGAAGTGGCCACAAGGTCAGAGGACAGAGACTGAGGAGCAATGGTAGAAAGGGCTCCGCACTTGGTGTCCAGAGGAAGAAGTGAGGTGATTAGATGGGCGATCCAAAATTTGCAAGGCCTAAGACTCAAACACCCACTCATCCTTGGAAACAAGCAAGAATAGAGGAGGAGCACGCTTTGAAGGCTAAATATGGTCTAAAGAAGGTAGGAGGGATGAGAGAGATTTGGAGGGAGAAATCCGCTCTCAGGAGACATCGAAATCAGGCTATGAAGCTAATCGGTAGAGTGGACACATCCGAAGGTCACTATGCTAGGGAAAAGGATGACTTGATTGCTTCCTTGACCAGAAAGGGACTCCTCTCAGACGGTTCGATTTTAGATAGCGTTTTGCAGATAGATGTAGAGCTGATGCTAGCTAGAAGGCTTCAGTCGCAGGTTTACTACAAGGGATTGGCTCCCTCTATGAGAGCTGCTAGGAATCTGATAGTTCACGGACATATTTCTGTTGGGGACCAGAAAATGACCGTGCCCGGCTATCACTTACTCAGAGAAGAGGAAGAGATGCTGAGGTACACTTCAGGATCCAAGTATGAGAATCCAGATCATCCTTTCAGGCAAGATCTAGAGAAGATAAGGGCCACTATAGACACATCTGAAGAAGAAGCAAATACTGTGGGGGGCCCAGTTAAGGTAGCAGATACTTTCGTTGAAGACATCAAAGCCGGTGAAGCAACTGCTCCTACTGTAGAGGATACTGTTCCAGAAGGTGGTAACTGATGTCTCACAAGGCTATTTTACATATCTTCACCACACACAACAATGTCTTGATGACTGCCACGGATCTCACTGGATCTGAGACCATCTGCAAAGTATCAGGAGGAATGGTAACTAAGGGTGGTTCTGAGAAATCCAGCTCATTCGCTTCCATGAGGGCCGCCGAGAGAATGGCTGAAATGCTGACAGAGAAGGATTTCAATCAGGTCATTGTGAAGTATAGAGGAGCTGGTGGAAATAAGTCTCACAGCGCTCCAGGCGCTACCTCTGCTATCAGAGCATTAACAAGAGCTGGAATGCAGGTTACCAGAATAGAAGATGTTACTCCCATACCAACTGATGGTACTAAGTCAAAAGGAGGGCGCCGAGGAAGGCGTGTCTGAGGTGAAAAATATGGTTAATGCAGAGATTCTCTATGAAGACGACGAGAAAATAAAGATTCTTTTGAAGGAAACCGATCGGGCTTTTGTCAACTCCATTAGGAGGACTTTGATGTCCGATACCCCAAAAATGGCTATCGAGACTGTGAGGTTCGTCAAGAAGACTGAGGAGGAAGATGGAGGACTCTGGGAGACTGACGGACCTCTTCCAGATGAAGTCATTGCACAAAGGCTAGCGATGATACCCATTCCCACGAAGCACGATGAATTCTACTTTCAAGATGAGTGCCCGACCTGTGCTGATATGGTAGAGGAAGACAGAGGATGCGCCCTCTGCACAATGCTATACTACTGCCAAGTAAAAGGTTCCAATGAAGGAGTATGGGTCACCGCCGGCGATCTTAATTTCCTAGGAGATGCGGATGGTTTCATTTCCAGTAAATATCAATCTATCCCGATCACAAAACTATTCCAAGGACAGATGATTGAGTTCTCGGCTACGGCTATTATGGGAAGGGGAAGAGACCACATCAAGTGGTCTCCTGTGTGTGGCGTAACCTTCAGTCCAAGGCAGCACGGGATCATCAAGACCAAATCCAGATCGAAGATACTTTGGGACTTGGGCCTTAACATCAAATCTGGAGATTTCAATAAGGATGGAAAGTTAGTAGATGTAGAAAAAGTCGACCTCTTAAGAAAGGACTTGAATCATGTCGGCTCTGGGACTGAAGAGTCTAGGGAATTCAAGGATGCTGTTGTTTTGGAGGATATACCCAATGAGTTCATACTGTCCTTTGAGACCGATGGATCGATGAGCCCGAAGGTTGCATTTGAAATGGCTATCAAGGAGCTATCCATTAGGTTTGGCGACATAGATGCCGATTTGAAGGCTGTTCTCTGAGCGGGATATATTATTTCCCTCTAGTACACGGAACATTCGTGCCAGAGTTGCTGGGGAGGGGATTCTGTGGCGGTCACGTCACCCTTATCTTTACCGTTGAAGACCATGATCCTGAACCTATCAATCAAGGCAGCAGAGGTATTGGTATCTGTCTAGAAGATGGTGTGGAGATTATTTGCAGGGGGAAGGAAGGAGTAGGAAGACTGGATGTTTCCTTTACTGAGCATGTGGGGGATCCAGGATTGTATGAAGATGCTCTGAATCTTCTCTCGAAGGAGATTCCTGAGATTATGGATTATGATTGGGAGGCTACTGTCAAGTTGGGATTGCCGACCGGACAGGGTTTTGGGATGTCTGCCGCGGGCTCCGTTTCTTTCTGTAGTTCTATTCAGAGAGCCATTGGGATACCTTACGAAGAGGGACGTAGGCGTTCTCTGATGATTGCTCATCTTGTGGATCGTAAAAGATCGAGTGGTTTAGGGGATGTGACTGCCTTATCTACTGGTGGGGTAGAGATAAGAAAAATCCCTGGATCTCCATTTAGTGGACACCTTCTGAATAGTGGTCCTGGAAAGTCCGAAGGATGGTCTACTGAGACAGAAATAATACTCGCTTGGAAGAACGAGGGGAGCAAACATACCTCGTCCTATATTGATAATCCAGAGTGGAGAGCATTGATTTCAGAAGCAGGGAATAGGAATCTTGAGGGATTGTCAGAGAATCGGTGGAGTGATTCAAGATGGAGTGAAATCCTGGATAATTCAAAGAGGTTCTCTGAAGAAAGTGGTTTGTCTAGTGAGGAGTCTCGTGCTGACGTGCTAAGAAAGTGTGAGAAAGCGATGATTGAGAGTGGGGTTGATCATAGTGGAGTGGGGCTTCTTTGTATGCTAGGAACTAGTGTGGCTATTGTTCCGAATAATCTCGAATTAGGACTTGGAAGAGTAGATGAATTTATGCATCTACTGGATTCCTTCGGACTGAATAATATTTTAACAAGGATTGGAGAGATCTAGGAATTTGATTCTTCATGAAACTTATCTAAAAGCGACAAGTCCAGTGGACTTGCATCTAACTGCTCAGCCCCATTGATGACCAGTCCATCACAGAATCCATGCCTATACACAATGGCCCCATGACCATATTCTGCCACATAACGATCGACTTGCTTCTGTGTTTTCTTTCGTGGGAACTTTAGATCGGCGCCAAAGAAGTGTTTGGCATCTATCCATGCACACGGAACTCCGTTGATTCTGACATCATCAATCATCAGGAGGTCTGGTGTAATTACTGCTCTTCCTTCTGACTTCTTCTGTTCTGCCATTAAGTCCTCTTGGGTCCTGTACCTCACGCCGATGGAGTCGAAAAACAAGTAAAGAACGTCTTCGAAAACCATTGACGCCTTGTGCGTCTCGTCCTGATTAACTGAGCTTACTCTATCCAGAGATTCTGCTAGCTCGAACTGTTCTCTGTCTCTGTCTTTCATCCTACTAGGTTGCTTCAAGAATTCTTTTATCCTGTTCTTACCCCATCCCCTACCTGTCAGTATAGCTCTGAAAGTATTCACAGGTGGAGCATCGAATCTCTTTGAAAGCGCTATAACATCTTCACCAGAGTCATACCTTCGATTTAGCTCATTTGATCTGCGCATAAGTTTGTGGTGGGAGTAAACGCTCTTCTCTTGATTTAGCGCATTCCGGAGAGAAAGCGCCTGCTCCAGAGAGATTGGCAGACCCTCCAACTGTGATGCTATCTCATCCACTCTTTCTTGTGGTAGGAACCCAAATTCACCTCTTCTCATCACAATATCGCCTGCCTTTTTCTGGACGTTCTTGGATACAGCATTTAGCTCCCAGTTCACATCTATTATTCTCGGAGGAGGGTCTATTTCAGAAGGAAATCCCATTGGAAGAGGGTCTACTGAAAATCTACCTAGAGCCCTATCGATAGACTCGGATTGGTCGTCCCTCTTTACTGCGTTATCGCTTCGTCTTCCCTCGGGACGTTTCCTAGGCCTGCGTCGGCCGCGACTCTTTCTTTCTCTTTTCTCTTCGCTCAACGAAACTCCGAGAGCAGTTAGCCCCATGAACCCACCGTGTGGATAGTGATAGGATTTGTATATCAGACAAAGGCTATGCCGGGCTCCAAGGGGAAAGCAACCCTTGCCTTGCCTGCAACATCTTCACCGTCTCCAACAAAATATGATGTTACGGATTTCATCCCCAATACATCGGCTAGAAATTCAGAGTTCTGATTGATGATTTCAGCTTCATCTAGATGACTCAAAAGAAGAGTTTTTTGAGCGTGTGACCAAGTGTGTATTCGCCCTCTCCTCTTCTTTGAACCTATAGTGAGAGTCATCCAAATCTGAAAAATTTCTCCTCGCATGGTTTCATTTGCGAAGATTCGCAGATTTCGTAAATGTTCTTGGCCCTGAGTCTTGAAATCGAAATCTGTTGAGGCCAGATTGACGGCTTCGCTAGCTAAATCTGATTTCCATTTACTTGCTACTTGGACAATCATTCTAGACAAGGGAGAGTCAGTATGTTTCTGAGCTAACGCCCTCAAATTCCTAGCCGTATCAATCAGTTGCATCAGATACTCTTCTTGGGCCAAGACCAATGACCAGTCTGAATCGGATAAATCGGATAAATTGGATAGTGCGTTACTGGCGAGAAGTCCTCGTCCTCCTAATGACGACCAGAATTCTTCAGCGATGTGAGGAGTGGCAGGAGCTAGCATCTCTGACCAAATACAAAGGAATCTATGAATGGTATCTCTATCTGAACCCCCTCTTCTTCTGTACCATTGCCAGTCTGACAGCATTTCATAGTGACTAATCATGACTCCTTCTCTAAGGCTCACGCCTTCCATTACGTCAATCCATCTTGATTGATTGTCAATGGCTCTTGCCAATAGCCAAGAATCTATGTTACTGGGATTCGGAGATGCATTATCCAGTATTTTGAATGCCTCGAAAATTTGGTTCATCTGGCGTGAACTAGACTCCAGTGCCGTATCTGACCAGTCCATTCCAGCCTCTGGGTTTGCACCGAAGAGAATGAAGAGCCTTACTGTGTCTGCTCCAAACTTAGTTACCATTTCTCCTGGGCTGAC
The DNA here is from genome assembly GCA_002499345.1 of Euryarchaeota archaeon UBA170. Lineage (GTDB taxonomy): Archaea > Thermoplasmatota > Poseidoniia > Poseidoniales > Thalassarchaeaceae > MGIIb-O5. Next base: position 5,609 of record DALF01000071.1, read on the forward strand.
GGTATTGCCTAGGGATTTTCCCATTTTGACCGAACGACTGGTTAGTTTATCTCCACAATTAGGACAGTTTCCTCCGAAATTATCTACATGATACTCTGAATTACATTCGACACAGAAAGGAGCGGGTGCGTTGAGCATCCCCTGACAAACCAAGCGTCCAAATGGCTCGCCTACCAAATTCATTCCTAAATCTCGTGTAGCCTTGGTAAAAAATCGGGCATACAATAGATGCATAACTGCATGCTCAATACCGCCGATATAGAGATCTACTCCTCCTTCCAACCAGTAATTCACTTTATCCTGGTCGAAAGGTACAGAGTTATTGTTAGAATCTGTAAATCTCATAAAGTACCACGATGAGTCGTAGAAAGTATCCATCGTATCGGTCTCTCGTCTAGCTTCTCCCTCGCATTTGGGGCATTTTACATGCAGAAATTCTTCATTGGACGATAATGGATTACCGCTGTCTTCCCAACTGAATTTGACATCTAGAGGAAGTTTCACAGGTAAGTCACATGAGTTGACAGGAACAACTCCACAATTATCACAGTGTACCATGGGGATAGGCGTGCCCCAGAATCTCTGACGACTCAGTAACCAATCCTTGAGTCTGTACTGGGTGGTTCCATGTCCTTTTCTATCCCTCTCAAGAGCAGAAATAACTGCTTCCTTGGCATCTTTTCCATACAATCCATCGAATGATTCTAGATTGGAGTTGGCCATCCATCCCAAACCATCGAAGACTGGGTTCTCCTCTATTGCGTCAGCACCCCTCTCCTTGGAAAGTACTGGCCTAACTGGAAGGCCATACCTCTTAGCAAAGTCATAATCTCTCTGATCGTGTCCAGGGACTGCCATCACTGCTCCTGTACCATAGCTAGCAACTACGAAGTTTCCAGCGTATATTGGAACCTCCTCTCCACTGAGTGGATTTATCGCGAAGCGTCCGAGAGGCACTCCTTTCTTCTCCTTGAGCATATTGATTCTCTCGAACTCGGTCATCTTTGCACACTCATTTCTGAGTTGTAGCCATGCTTCCTCGAACTCGGTGCCAGATACTAGTTCCTCACACAGTGGGTGTTCGGGCGACAATGTTATGAAAGTCACACCAAAGATAGTATCCGGGCGAGTAGTGAAGGCCCCGATAATTGATTCTGAACCAACAACTTGGAAATTGATATGGGCACCTTGTGATCTTCCTATCCAATTCCTTTGCATGGCCTTAACATTCTCTGGGAATTCTATATCGTCTAACTCATCTAGTAACTCATCTGCATACTCTGTCATTCTCAAAAACCATTGAGCCATGTCTTTCTGCACTACTTCTAGTCCGCATCTCCAGCATCGGTTATTCTTGACCTGCTCATTGGCAAGTACGGTATCACAGTCATTACACCAGTTGACCGGTGCAAATCTTCTCTCAACGAGTCCGGCCTCATAGAATTTCAGGAACATCTCCTGATTCCAATGATAATACTCGGACGTGGAAGTTGCGAACATCCTACGCCAGTCGTATGAATAGCCCATACGTTCTTGGTCGGCTCTTATCATTGCTATGTTTCTCTCAGTTACAGTGTGAGGGTGCCCAGATTCTTTCTTTGCCGCGTTTTCGGCAGGCATTCCAAATGAGTCGTATCCCATTGGATACAAGACATTCTTTCCACGCATCCTCTGAAATCTAGCCATGGCGTCTCCTATTGAGTAGTTCCTGACATGCCCCATATGCATATTTCCGGATGGATAAGGGAACATCTCAAGACAGTAGAATTTGGGTTTTGATTGGTCGACTTGTGCTTCGAATACCCTCTCATCTGACCATATCTGCTGCCATTTATTCTCGATATCATGAGCATTGTATGACATTTTATTCACCTCGTTCATAATAGAGAGTCAATCTCCTTTCTGAAGAGGCTTTACGTTTAGCCTCCTCTTCGGGTAATCCTTCATACAGGACATTCTTGTCACGTACCTCGTAAAGGAGGGACGATTTTGAACCCTGCCCCCAATATGGTTCCGCCATAGCTATTGGATATGACCGATTGCGATAGAGCATGCTCGCAGATGGGGAGTTCGATAAGCAAGTAGGAGATGACGGTATCGAAGTATGGGTAACCCAGATGGGTGGCTACATGAACATGAATACTGCATTCATCGATAAGGAAAATGGAATAGTTGCAATTGTTGATCCGTTTGATTCTAAAAGATGGATTGACGGACTAGCTGAGGAGGGACTCCACCCGACTCACCTTCTGTACACACATACACACAGGGACCATGTTGAAGGATATTCAGCTATGGTTTCACTAGCACCTAATGTAGAGGTATGGGGTCATGAAGAGGCCAGAGTTCTCGGATTAATAGGCCATGTCGTATTCAAGAATGTTGATTTCACTAATACTTGGAAAAATAATCCTGATTCTTCAATCGAGTGGAGATTGGGTTCGATATCACTTGTAGTTACTCACTCTCCAGGTCATGCCCCGGGACACGTGACATTGCACGGGCATGGCGTATATCATGCAGGAGACTTGCTATTTACAAATGGGATGGGCAGGGTAGATCTACCTGGCAGTGATCCTGAAGCGCAATGGAGAAGCATAAAACACGCGAAATCAATTTTAGAAAGCTTACCAAAAGATTGGCGCTTGATTCCAGGACATAGATACGATTGGATTGATGGAACTACTCCTGATTGGGTCACTGTTGCAGAGGCCTTGGAACATAATTATGCTCTAAACTCCCCTAATATGTGAAAATAATTCTACTTCTTTGCCCTTATTTTAGCGATGAATGATCCAATTGTAGCAATGAAAATCTTGTTTCTCCAAATCAATGATATGAGTTTGAATGCACTTCTAATCCTGCCCAATTTCATTCCGCCTTATCTTCTCTGTTTAGTTTAATCCCCATCCTCTTTGATGTCTGTTTGACAGTACCTGTTGGCATCTCTCCTACCCTCTCCAGTGCTGAGAGTGAAGCAATAATAATGCTCTCAGTATCTATCTCGAAGAACCTTCTGAGATTTTCCCTGGTATCAGAACGACCGAATCCATCAGTCCCTAGAACGGTATAGCTCCCTCCGACCCATCTCTGTATCATCTCGGGAACTGCGGCTATGTAGTCCGATACGGCGATGGTCGGAATATTGTCACCAAAACATTCTGAGACATATGGTGAAGCTTGCTCATGTGGGTTTAGTCTATTGTGCCTCTCGGAGTCTAATCCCTCTCGACGAAGCTCTCCATATGATGTTACGGACCAAACTTCAGAGGATACTCCATGCTCGGATTGCAATAGAGTTGCGGCTTCACGGGCGTACTGCAATATTGGCCCGGATCCCAGTATTCTGATTTGTGAGGGTGATTCGTCTTCTGATTCTTGAACCTTGTAAGCACCCTTTATGATTCCATAATCTGCACCCTCTGGCTTCGATAGTTGTTGCTGATTCTCATTATACAGCATGACATAATGTATTACATCCATATTCTCCCCCCACATCTCATTGATTCCATGTCGGATAATTGCCGCTAGCTCGTATGCATAGGCTGGATCCCATGCACGGCAGCCCGGGACAGCTGAAGCCATGAGTAGACTGTGGCCGTCTTGGTGCTGTAAGCCCTCGCCGTTCAGAGTGGTCCTGCCAGCAGTAGCGCCCATCAGGAATCCTCTAGCCCGTGAGTCTGCAGCAGCCCATACTTGATCTGCGGTCCTCTGGAATCCGAACATGGAGTAAAATGTGTAGAAGGGGAGAGTAGGTGAAGATGCGTGGGAGTAAGATGTCGCCGCGGCGGTCCATGTGGCCATGGAAGTAGCCTCAGCGATACCCTCCTGGATGATCTGTCCCGATTCTGACTCCTTGTAATTCATGAGCATCTTATGGTCTACAGGAGTGTAGTTCTGACCGAACTGTGAGAAGATACCGAACTCACTGAACAGTGGGTCCATACCAAACGTCCTACCCTCGTCTGGGATAATAGGCACTACCAGAGGGCCGACCTCGGACTTCATTAATTTCCTAAGAAGTCTGACGAAAGCCATAGTGGTGGAGACTAATTGTCCTTCTCTAGTCCCTTCATCAAACTCCGAGAAGGTAGATTCCCCTGGGATTTGAATATCAACAAGTGGGGATCTTCTAGATGGCAGGTATCCACCTAATGCCTCTCTCCTGGTCCTGATATACTCGATTTCATCTGAGTCTTCTTCGGGGCAGTATAGGGGATTATCCTCCAGTGATTCATCATCTATTGGTATCCCCAGGGAGTCCCTGTATGAGATTAGATCTTCCAGGGACATCTTCTTTTTCTGATGAGTAGAGTTTCTGCCCTCGAAAGAGTCGATTCCCCATCCTTTAACGGTATGAGATAGGATAACTGCTGGTCCCTCGGCGGCCTCAGCAGATTTGTAGGCGGCGTAGACCTTTCGGGGATCGTGCCCTCCTCTGCGCATGTCCTCTATCTCGTCATCAGTGAGGGAGTCGCCCAAGGATGAAAGAAGATCGTTTCCAGCGAAGAATTCTTTTCTAAATTCTGAAGGTTGGAGTGTACTCATTCTCTGCCAGTCACCATCATTTATTCCCTCAATCCTAGCTAAGACAACACCACTTGAATCTCCATTCATGATTCGGTCCCATCCTGACGACCACAGAACCTTGATTACTGTCCAACCTGCTCCTCGGTACAGTCCCTCTAGTTCCTGAATAATCTTAGCGTTGCCTCGGACTGGTCCATCTAATCTTTGAAGA
>DALF01000071.1:10673-19601 GCA_002499345.1 Euryarchaeota archaeon UBA170
TCTAATCTTTGAAGATTACAATTTACGACCACGATTAGATTATCCAGATTTTCACGACCGGCTATTGCAATAGACGCAATAGACTCTGGCTCATCCATTTCTCCATCCCCAAGAAAGGCGAATACTCGGCTTTGAGACGTATCTGCAAGACCTCTCTGATGGAGATATTTCCAGAATCTTGCCTGCATAACAGCCGCGAGAGGACCTAGTCCCATCGATACAGTCGTGTATTCCCAGAACTCGGGCATTAGCCTCGGATGGGGATATGAGGAAAGGCCGTCTTTGAATGCCTCCTGCCTGAAGTTAGTCATCTGCTCGCGAGAAATCCTACCCTCAAGGAAAGCTCGAGCATATATCCCGGGACTGCCGTGACCCTGGATGTAAATTGCATCCCCAATCCCATTGGAGTCTTTTCCTCTGAATATATGGTTAAATCCGACCTCATATAGTGTTGAGCTGGAGGCGTACGTAGAGATGTGTCCCCCGATTCCATCTATTCTCCTATTGGTATCCGAGACAACGACAGCGGCATTCCAGAGTATTGAGTTCTGAATCTTCCTTTCTAATTCCAAGTCACCTGGATATGGCGGCTGTTGATCTAGAGAGATGGAGTTGAGATATGGGGTCCTGGATGGCGGCATGATAGGTATTGAGAGATCTGATGCCTCGATCATCAGTTCATGCAGTAGCATTCGTGCTCTTTCGACGCCATGAGACTCTACTACTGACCTGATCGACTCTAGCCATTCATCTGTCTCCTCGGGGTCAATATCGGGAAGGCGTTGGCGTGGTTTTGGACCTGACATACGAGCACCTGCCCCTAAGGGGCAGACTCCCGACCCATGGTTGTTTATTCAATGTTCGATTGTAACGTGTTCAATTTGTGGGTCCTTTGGGGCCTACAGTGACAACATGACACTCATGAATAGTGCGAACTCCTGCTACGGTAATAGATGAGTCGCCTTCTATACATCTCCTCCCTTCCCATTTTCTAACAACCTTTGCTACTGTGCTCCTTCCTGCCATATTGAGAGGATCGACTTTGAGCTCTATTGAGATCTCTTCTACCTCTCCCATCCAACTTAATACAGCTTCAATAGACCTACTAGCGATACCATGATTTTGCTCAGAGCTTCTGACCCAGTATCCAAGATTCCAAGATGCTTGTCCTGATCTGGTGACACGATCAAATCCTATTAGGCCAAGTATTGCATTGTCCCATGGCCTAATCATTATCCAATGATGTAATAATCCTGCCCTTCCCATTCTCTCCGTTTCCGATAGGAATTCCGAGATTTGCTCTGTTAGATTGGTATCAGGATTTATCCATGGCATGGCCCTATTGACTTCTGGCCATGTCTCCTCAAATGCCTCTATTAACTCCTTAGATCTAAGATTGGATGCTGGCCTGAGGACGAGGTCGTCGCTGACTCTGATTGAGCTAGTCGCACGCCTCATAGAGTGTACGAGAAGGACCTATCGCATCATCTCTGCGGAAACGCGTCATGGTCTCAATTTTGCTTTGGCGCTCGAAACTGCATCATCATCAGGATAAGCTCTGAGAGCCGCTTCCAGTAATCTGTCTACAGCATGGGCTCTACCGATTCTCTGTAATAGCGCACCTATTGGATAGACTAGTTTTGTTCTATGGCCTAGATGGGGGCCGACCTCATCTAGGATTACTGTCGCCTGTGCAATGTTCTTCGATTTCGCAGCTTCCATTGCGGACTTCACCTTTTGAGCCACATCTCTACCTGGCCATTCTTCTTGTTGAGCCCACGGCCAAATATTCTCTATCTCCGGTTCAAGGACGACTCTGGAGTTAATCATTGACAAATCAGGAGGAGGAGGTATGGGCATCGGCTGTTGATCTTCATCAACAACTGGTGGCTCAATTTTCACTTCTCTCTGAGGAGGCAGATCTATTGGAGGGCCAGGCAGTATCTCTAGGCCCTGGTATTCCTCTTCATCCTCGGATTCATCCTCTAGAGGAGCCTCTGAAACTGGTTCTTCTTTCTCTATTTCCAGAGATTCTGATATTTCTTCTGCTTGGAAGGTTTCTACATGCTCTGGCGTTTCCGAGGTTGGCTTAATCAAGTCTACTTGTTGTTTGGGGATCTCTTCTAATTTCTCTTCTTCGGCCTCAGGAATTTCAAACTTAGTAACGAATTCGGGAGCGTCGTCGAGAGTTAGTTCGTAATCTTCCTGTTCTTCCTCTTCTACTGGCTCGGGCGTATCAACAGTGAATGCAAAACTGGGTTTCTGCTTGGTAACTACTGAGTCATCACTCCCATACTGCTTGACATCGATTGTTACATCGTCCATGGTGAATGTGGTTTTGGACCAATCGACTATTTCTTCTTCTTCGTCCTCTTCGAAATCCGAGAGTAGTTCATCGAACAGTTCGGTTGCCTCTTCTCTATTGACGTTGCTTGCTTGTTGGTGAGACGCCATTTTCAGCTGATAAGAGCATCTAGAACATGTTTCGGCATCCTCGGGATTCTTCTCTTGACATAGGGGGCATTCTATGGTGTTCACTGCCTGCTTTCGATTAAATTTGAATCTGTCAAACACTAACGCATCCCCCCCCTAGTATACATTCCCCTAAACTCATCGTATAATCCTCACGGGGATATGAGTGATAATGCTCAGAGTGATTTTATCATTATTCACCGGGAATAGTGATGAGGTGCCCGTACTACGGAGGTACGTGGAGGGAGATTCTGAAGACCGTCGTGGTCGCTTCAAAAGAAGTCAGGATCACCACGAGCTGTATCAAAAACTAATTCGGTGGGAGCTTGATGACGAGCTATCTGCTACTGAGAAGAGACTTAGAGACTGGTCTAGAGAAAGACTTGTTTCAAATGGATTAGCACTGTTTGACTTGATTGCGAAACCTGATGGCTGGCTTTTCGATCGGAGAATAGTCAAACTGGGGCGAAGGGGTAGATCTGATCTGGGACAACATAGATTTAGACAGGGGGATATAGTAATGCTGAGTAGAGGGGACCCTCTTTCGGAGAAGCCTATTGAGGCAATAGTTAGTGACCGAAGGAGAGATTCAATCAGAGTGGTGCTAAACGAGATTCCCTCTGATCTAAGGAAGGATACATGGAGAATGGATAGGGGTGCCAATAGAATAGCCTATGATAGGATGAGGGATTCCCTAAATTCGATCTTCCAAGAAGAAGGCGGAGTCCCACTGAGGGACCTCATCCTTGGATCTGTGCATGATCCTGTCGGCACTTCTTCACTACCGCCTCAGCTGGGAGGAGCTAGAGGGAGGAGCTTTGTCTTGAATAGCACAATGAATAAGCCACAGCGAGAAGCCGCTCTGGCTGCAGTTCAGCGGAGGTTGACTTTGATACAGGGTCCACCAGGAACCGGAAAGACCCATACCGCTGTTAGGATTATTGAGGCATGGTCACAACAGGACCTAGGAACCGTCTTAGCTGTTGCAGATTCAAATGTAGCGGTGGATAATTTGTTAGAGGGATTGCTACAACTAGGAGTTAGAGCTGTGAGACTGGGTCAGCCGGTTAAAGTTAGGGAGGGATTGAGGGAGGCTACCATGGATGCTTTGATGGAGAAGCATCCCCTAAGGAAAGATCTCATTGATCATCTTGAGCTGAATGAGAAGCTAGGACGTAAGATTAAGGGAATGAGAGGAGGCAAAGAGAAGGGTCTTGCCCACAGGGATCTAAGCAGAGGGTGGAAAGAAGTTAGACGAATAGAGGCACAGATGAGAGACGATATCTTAGATAGAGCACAAGTTCTTTGCTGTACATGCATAGGGTCTGGGCACGACCTTTTGGATGGTAGAAGATTTAGTCAAGTTCTAGTCGATGAGGCTACACAAGCCACAGAGCCGTCTACTCTGGTTCCAATTGTCAGGGGTGCCAGACAAGTTGTTCTTGTTGGAGACCACAGGCAACTTTCGCCCACTGTAATATCCAGAAGAGCTGAAGATGGTGGATTGGCAAAATCATTGTTCGAGAGAATCATGGAAATGGGGGTTGTCCCCTACTTGTTGACAAAACAATACAGGATGCATCCAGGAATATCCGAATTCCCGAACCAGATGTTCTACTCGGGAAAACTGGAAGATGGAGTAGATGAGTCTGAAAGGAAAGCTCCTGCTGGGATATTGTGGCCTGATTGGGATAGGCCAATTGCTTTCCTACCCGTTGAGGGAGGAGAGGTAGCTGGACCCGATGGAGCTTCCAAGGAGAATAGAGCTGAGGCCTCATGGGTAGCAAAGATTGTCGAGGATTTAGTTGCTGCCGGAGAAATAGGACAGGATCAAATTGGAATCATTACTCCTTATGCCGCCCAAGTAAGGGCCATTCGTGATGTTCTTCCTGAGTCACTGACAGAATTGGAGGTAAAAACTGTTGACGGATATCAAGGAAGGGAGAAAGAGGTCATAATATTCTCATGTGTCAGATCTAACTCAGAGGGGAATGTAGGGTTCCTATCTGATCCAAGAAGATTGAATGTAGCTCTGACTAGAGCCAAGAGGGGTTTAGTAGTGATAGGAGATCCATCAACTCTCAGGCACGATGAGAATTGGGCCTCGTGGATTGAACATGCTAGAAAACACAACCTTGAGGCGTGGCACATCATCGGAATGGCTTGAGGGAGTACAATGGTAGACCACGATTCACCTATTTCGCTTTCGCCTTCGGGTGGCTCATTAGCTAGAGTGATTGTGGCTGAGCAGAGCTCTGATCATTGGAAAATACCTGAAGGTACTGTCTTAGCTTCAGCCACGAGAAGGGGTACTGCTTTCGCAATTGATGTCGTTATTGTAACGACTGTTCTGATGCTTGTAACAAGGTTCCAACTGATAAATGTCTGGAATCTAAAAACCTGGGAAGTCTCTACACATCACTCTCTTGCTTACACTTTCATCCTAATGGCGTCCCATTGGCTGTACTGGAGGCTGACAGGGATTAGGTTTTCCAGATCCCTTGGTCAGAGATCGATGGGGCTAGCTGTATTGGTTGATGATGGGAGTGAAATGACCAGTGAGATGTGGGATCGTAGAGCTTTCAGGAAGTTAGTATACCTAATTCCGGTAATTAATTTGATTGTTGGATCATATGAGGTAGCCAGGATTTTTCAAAGACATACGCATCAAACGAATATCGATCTAAGTATTGGTTCGATTGTTGCACAGGCAGACTCTCTGCCTCCTGCCAACAGGCGACATATCAGGTAGATGTCATGGAAGATGCTGTTTCTAGTTTGAGACGGGGGATGTGTGTTGTCTATCCAACATCCACACAGCCTGCCCTAGGTTGCCTGCCAACAAGTGAGTCACTGGATATTCTTTACTCACTGAAAAGGAGGGGGCGGGACCAGCCGGTAAGTCTAGGAGTGGCAGATCTTGAACAGGCGGCTAGAATCGCACATATTCCAGATGATGTCGAGGATTTGATTGAACACTTTCCCACTGGGTCGATCACAGTGGTACTTGATTCAAAGTACCAACTTGATGAAAGACTCGGAGGGAAGAGGGTCGCATTGAGAGTGGTATCCCACAATGCTGCAGTTAGGCTAATCGAAGAAGTAGGCCCGATCACGGCCACCAGTGCAAATATATCTGGCAGTAATCCTGAGAGTGATCCGGTTATGGCGGCACTTACGCTTTCGACTGATGACTCACCTATACCTTTCGTTAGAGGTGTCTGTGGGGGTGATGTACCCAGTACCTTGATATCTTGGCAATCCTCCACTCGCTCACCCGATACTACAGGAACCAAGGTGCTGAGAGAAGGTTTAGTGACAAGATTGGAGGTTTTTGATTGGTTGAAGAGTCGGATTTGAAGCAGTGGAAGGATGCTGGTCATGTGGCTCGGAGAACCCTAGAGGGGATCAAAGGGGAGATAGTTGCAGGCAAGGAGTGGAATGATGTCATTGACTCGGCTGAGAGGTTCATACGCAGACACGGAGGACAAGCCGCTTTCCCTGTAACGATATCAGTCAATGATATGGCTGCTCACTATACCACCAACTCTCAGCTGAGCCCTCCTGACGGATGGGAAAGAGACATGGTGTTTGAGAAGGGAGATTTGGTGAAGCTTGACGTTGGCGTCCATATCAAAGGGGCCTTAGGCGACAATGCGATGACATTGGAAGTTGGTAACGGAGGCAATCATACCGATCAGATTAGAGCCGCAAAGGATGCTCGGGATGCCGCAGTAGAGAAAATGCATCCGGGGACCCCTTGGCATCAGGTGGGAGCAGCTGCTGAACAGGTTGCAAAGGACGCTGGATTCCTGCCGATTTCCAATTTGTGTGGACATAAGATGGAGAGATGGAGCCTTCATGATGGGGTCTCAATTCCGATGTATGCTTGTGGTGCCAACAATCCTGGCTTCAAGGGCTCAGTTGAGGAAGGAGGGGTGTATGCGGTTGAACCATTCAACACCACCGGAAAGAGTGGATTAGTAGAGAACGTGGATCCTCATAATTCGTCTAATATACTCAGAGTAACTGGGAATGTGAATATCAGAAAGGCTCTGGCAAAAAAGAAGCTCAAACCTCTGGGAGCAAGACTAGCACACTACATCGAAGAGAGATACAGTACTCTTCCGTTCGCAGAAAGGTGGGCGTTCCCACTACTGGAGAAACCGTTCCCCGAGGAAGATGAGGAGTCCCTCAAGAGAAAGTGGGGGCAGTTGGTAAAGAAACTGACATCAATCAGATTCTTGGAGGTCTATGCGGCATTGCGTGACCAAGATGGAGGTAATGTTGGCCAGTTCGAACATACCGTCTACGTCACTGAGGGTGGCCCAGAGATACTTACTGTATCTTAATTAGACGAAAAACGTCTGAATCGTGACTTTTTGCTACTATTACTGACAACGATTATCTATCTCCTACTCTCAGTGTCACATGTACGGGGCCGATTGGTTCTCGCTGAGTGCATCCCATCCCTTCGCAATTATCTCTCGCCCTGTACACTTAATCAGATTCAGGCTTGGCCTTAGCATCTCCAAACATTGTAACTGCGATTATAGCAATGAAGATTAGAACCATTCCAGCCGACTGCTGTGTAGAAGGGGATTCATCAAGAAGGAAAATACCCCAAATTATAGTTAATACTGGTTGAATAAGTACTGCGAAAGAGGTGTGTGCCCCGGGAAGTCTAGGAAGTGCATATGTGATTGCTATCCAGCCCGCGACCTGGCAGGAAAAGGCCAGCAATAGAAGCCATGCATGACTTGGCCATGTAATCTCGAAGTTTATTTGTTCGACGCCTATAGACTCCAATGGCATTAGTCCTAGGAATAGAAGTCCTATGGTAGCGCCGACAGTGGCATCCAGCTGGGCATTAGCGGCGGGGGCCATCTGCCTATTGGAATACCTGTAAACAATCAGAAATGATGAGTAGAAAATCGCCGCAAAAACCGCAGCGATTACTCCTCTCGTCGGATCTTCTCCATAGGGCTCTCCATCCCATATTCCTGAAATGAGAGCAAGCCCCACAACAACAACGGGTAATGATAGAAGAATAGAGCGATTGGGGCGTTCTCCTAGGAGCTTCCAGCTCACTAATGTCACAATAATGACCTGTGAGTTCCCAACTAGGGTAGCTATTCCCGTGCCAACATAGTCTATAGCGCTATGATAACCCAGGAAATCAAATGCTATAATTATCCCAGCCAGGAAAGTGAGTCCCCTTGATCGGATATCACGAGTCTCCTCCTTTCTGGATAAATATACAATCAAAAAGAGTAATGGCACAGCATATGCCATTCGAAAGAAGGCACCAGTAGCAGGGTTGGCTTCTGATAATTTGTACAGGAGTGGAGCGAAAGAAATAGCTCCTGCGCCTGCTAATGCAATGAGCATAGTTCGACGTTCTCCGGTCAGCGGAGTGTGGGTGCTCACGCTCGGCCGGCTTCGTACATCTCTAGAAGGCTACCGTCTTGGAACATCTCAAGGACTATGTCACTACCGCCAATAAGCTCACCATGAACGAATACCTGTGGTATTGTGGGAAAATCAGAGAATTCTTTGAGAGCGGACCTGGCCCTAGAGTCGGACAGAACGTTCACACAAGCGTACTGCTCGAGTCCTACTTCCCTTGCAAAGGCACTAACAATTTGAGAACCACGACTGGAGAAACCGCATTGAGGCTGTTCAGGAGTCCCTTTCATAAAAATCACTAAATCATTACTATCGACAATCTCTTGTAACTCACTGGGTGTCCAATTAAATCCGGTCATAATATCACTTCTTGTTAGGTCGCCTTACGTGGATGCCAAAGAACTCTTGCTTTCCTGAATGGGGGTCGAATGTGGTATTTCCCATTTTCAAAGACTGCTCGGGCGTCATGCATTTTAGATCGAGAGCGTGTACTGAATTATTCTCAATATGGTTCTTGAAGTGCTTCAATACTGGCATCTGCCTTTGAAGTGGTCTCACTCCTTCGAACTCTACAGACACTATCCTGACATGGAAATGATCACCTGAACCATGCAAATCGGTAGCCTCGACTGAAGCATTTGGGTACACTTTCAGAACCTCAGATGCAATCCATTCCTCAGAAACCATGAGCCTGGATAGAGGGGTCAGATTTCAATGCGTTGATTAAGAGCCCTCTAATTCTTTATTTATCCTGGAAAGATTTTGAGAGATTGTACCTTCATCATTAATCAGTCCACTACCAACAACTGCAATATCTATTCCCCATTCGGAAACCATAGCGGCGTTGTAATACTTGATTCCTCCATCAATCATTAGAATAGGGGTTTTTCCNNACTGCTCGGGCGTCATGCACTTCAAATCAAGAGCGTGTACTGAATTGTTCTCAATATACTCCTTGAAGTGCTTTAATACTGGCATCTGCCTTTGCAGTGGCCTCACTCCTACGAACTCATCAGACACTATTCTGACATGGAAATGATCTCCAGA
>DALF01000026.1:0-23850 GCA_002499345.1 Euryarchaeota archaeon UBA170
GACCCTGGCCCTGACCTTGGCCTTCGCCTTCGCCACCCGTTCCAGGTTCAGCATCGGATTGACCGTCTCCTTCGCCGCCTTCGTAATCTGGATCGTAGGCGTCAGGTATTCCATCACCATCCGAATCAGATGACGAGCCGTCGTTGGGGTCGTTGGGGAACGGATCAGATCCGTCCGCCACTCCGTCACCATCAGTATCCGCTGAGTTCGGGTTAGTACCCGAAGCGTATTCTTGGCTATTTGTCAGTCCATCCCCATCAGGGTCAGCGTTGGCATCTCCAGCTGAGTTGGGATTGAGACCATAGGTCACTTCCCACCCATCCGGTAGACCATCGTTGTCCGTATCGGGGTTATTCATATCAGTTCCTGCAGCTTGCTCCTCAGCGTTGGTAAGCCCATCATTATCCCAGTCTGCACCACCATCTGAGGGGTCCAGGGGATTAGATCCGTCGGCACTTACGCCAACGGAGCCCGCCATCGTTACGAGGAGCAGTGCAATTAGCATGCTCGCGTTCTTTGTCTTCTGCATTTTCTTCATATCTCCTAATTCAGTTCAGAGAACCCGCTGTTCTCTCTTTCCAGAAATAGCTAGCGCTGGGGTGTTGTTCGCTAAGCTTCTTCCGGGAGGTCCGGAAATTCTACTTGAACAAGAACAATTAGTATCAATATTACTGAAAAACGCTTTACTAAGCGCCATTTTACTACTCCAGTAATTATCGTATTTTTGATCTCGTTCCTCCATTATCGTCATCCGGTCTCACGGGCTTTCATAGGGAACCCACTGTTCCCTCTACATTCTCAGAGTCATGAATGATATTTCAATGGTTCCCGTGATAGATTCACGGAGTCAATCCAGATAATTCTGCTTTAAATCTAGCTGAGCCGAGGAAATGAAGCAACGGTGTTGCCAGTGTAGCGACAAGAAGAGTACCAAAGAATACCCCTGACCACAGTTCTATTCCCCTTCCTAATGTGAGAAATAAGATCCATCCAGCACTAGTGAATGCAAGTGGGCGATATCTCTTGCTGTATAGGACCAATCTGGCCCTAGCAAGCTCGTCACTGTAGAATTCTGGAGCCTCATCAATAGCTACTAAGCCCGACTCAACTGCACATCGACCACAAATCAGGTAGCGAGGGCCATTACCACTAACGAAATGTGACTGGTGGTAAGTCTGATTGCATTTCCTGCATGTCGGCATGTGTCTCGCTATTTCCAGTGGGCCTATGTCCTTCAACACTACGGTTGTCTAACCTGCCTCTCGATTTGATGATTGGATATTACAGGCTTTCTTTTCAGGAATTCAGACAGCAAATTACGACCACTGGGACTGCCAACAGATTCTGGATGGAATTGAACGCCATCAATTGGCAACGTTCGGTGAGTTAAGCCCATTACAAGCTCTCCTGTGTGATCCCAAGAATTTGGAAACAAGTCACCATCTTTGGGCAAGAGAATCAAACTGTTATATCTCATCATAATAGATTTTTTAGGCATTTCACAGAAAATACCAGTGCCGTCACTTATGATGACACTCGGAGTTCCATGGACAGGACCTCGGGGGGACTCGACCAATTCCCATTCAGCAGCCAACCCAAGAGCTTGATGGCCAAGACATAATCCTAGTATCGGTATGTGCTTGTCGTCAATCACTAGCTTTCCCGCGATGCTCCTCCTAGCCAGCTCCATCGTTATTGGATATGACTCAGGCCTTGAAGGCCCAGGCCCCAGAATTATCCTATCGGGGCTGGTATTGTACAGTAACTCATCAACAACATCGGAAACAGACCCTCTGGTAATCTTCCTACCTTCTGCTATTATCGCATCTGAACCCAAAGAAGACATTACTTCTGCAATATTTCTAGTGAAAGAATCCAAGTTATCAATTATTAGAGTACAGCCACCTATATTTTTACATGGATAATTCAGTATAGAACCAACCTCCTCTCTTTTTGACCAAATACCAGGTCTAAGGTGGTCAATTATTCCCCCTTGACTCGGGACTGGGTAGATTTCCATCCCTCTTTCTGGCAGATCCCTGTTAGAGAAACCAGTCCTGAAGCCCCATGCTGACTCGGTAACTGCGGCGGCCTTCCATCGTGCCTCCTCAACCTCCTCGGCTGGAGACGAACCAATTACTATCCCTCCTCCTGCCTGTACGGTTGCATACCAGTTGTCAGGACCAGAGTGAGCCTCCAAGGTTCTAATGAGAATATTCCAGTCGGCTATTCCATGCCCTTTGTGAATATGACCAATCGAGCCAGTCCAAGCTCCTCTTGGACTTCCTTCAAGCTCATCTATTGCAGCCAGAGTGACTGTTTTTGGACAACCAGTTACTGATCCACCTGGGAACATCAGAGAAGTAACCTCGGAGGTAGTGAAGCCAGATGCTAACTCCCCCTCTACTCCACTAACAAGGTGTTGAACATTAGAGAGTGCCTCTATCCTCCAACCAGACCAATGAACAGTTCCAGGTTTGCACACCTTACTCAGATCATGCCTTTCCAAGTCAACTAGCATCAGATGTTCTGAAATCTCTTTCTCACTGGAAACCATCTGTTCCCTGAGCCTCAGATCTTCTTCGTCACTCCAACCTCTCTTTCTAGTTCCCTTTATCGGCCTAGTTCTAACCTGCCCCCGTTCTAGCTGAACTAGTCTTTCCGGACTAGAAGAAGCCACTGACCACCCCAGATCAGATATCATCATCCAAGATGAGAAGGGAGCAGGATTAGAGCGAGACAGAAGGAGAAAAGAGTCCCATGGATGACCTGGCATTTCCCCCTTCCATTTTCTCCCATAATTAACTTGGTAAAGATTTCCGCCAGTGATACTCTCCCTTACTCTAGATACCTTTCTTGCATGGTCCAAATCACTCTCACTATGAGGTATTGAATCTATTTTCGGGATCTCTGGGATAACGAAACCATCTGTCTCTGGTAACTCTAGGTTCAGCCATGGGTGGCCTTCCAAGCCCACGACACCAACTTCGCCACTATTTCTGTCATGAATAATCCATGCATCTGCTCTCCAAAGGACGCCCAAGACAGTACCAGGTACAGGGGTATTTGAGAGTCTTATGGGTACGGACCATCTCGAGAGATCGTATCCAAGTATTCCAGTGAAACCCCCTGGATGAAGTGCCGTATCTGTATTGCAATCCACAGTAATCTCAAACTCACTAATACGATTCAAAGCCTCCCTTAGGCTAGAGCAACATATCTCCTCATGGGTATTCCACTTGCTACCCTCTCTTTTCTGAATAATCAGATTCAATGGAGACGGAGACCCCAATGATACCTCTCCATTCAGGGCTGAAGGTACTTCCTCTACTAATTCTCCTTCCGGTTCAATCATCAAAATTCTGATACTATCCAGAGAGGGTAGTAAAGAGCGCTTAGAGAGATCAGTAACAGGTCCTCCGGATTGCAGTAGTAACTCATCATCAATAGAAAAACTGTCTTCCCTGAGGTTAATGAGCAGGTCTATGAGTAAATCTTCACTATCTGAAAATCCGAGTGATTTCCACCTAGAAGCAATCATATTTCTCCCTCTTCTGTTGGTTTAGAGGATTTCAATCTTCTCGACCATCCCTCCAAAGCTAAAGAGAATAGCCGTCCTTTCGCATTTCCTATCTTCCTACTATCTATGGTCCCTAGTGATTTTATTCCCATTCCACTGCCACAGACAATCATCTCGGAACATCTCATAATCATTCCCAGAGTTATCTTGGCTCCCCTGACAGGTATCCCAGAATTCTCTAAGAACGGTTTGATGACCTGCAGGGAGATCGAGTCTAACGCTCCATCACTATGCCTCGGATGGTAAGCCACTCCATCACTATCCAGAAGCAAAGGGGCGCATCTATCTCCATCAATCAAATTCCCATCCTCAAAGAGAAGGCCAATATCAGCACCATTGCTGATGGCTACCTCTCTAGCATCACGATAAGGCTGATAGTCACCGTGTTTTGTTCCTCTAATCCCCTCGTCCCATACAGGGGCACTTAGAGAGACAGCAGATAGTGGCCTTTCTGGCCAAGACCTATTCACTGCTCCTTCCAAAACGATATTCCCACTCGAAGACAGCTTCACTATCAGCAGATAGGGATCCTGATCACCACTTTCATTCCGTTCTTCCGGAGGGGCAATTCCCTCTAACTCTGAGAATACTCTGTCTGATAGATCATCAGGACATTTCAGACCTAGCCTTTCTGCATGCCTAATCATCCTCTCAAAGTGAAGTTCTGAGGAAATCAGGTAATTTCCTCCATCCCAACCGATTGCTGACCAAACAGAAGAGTCTGGACCATCGGAGCCAATCATGGCATTCGAGACTGGGCGGCAGATTCAAGCTCTTCTATGGGTCATATTATTTCATCGATAAAGGAGGGGTCCAAGTCATCATCATCGTCAAGCCCTTCAGCGAGATCATCCAGATCTTCGAAATCCAAGTCATCGGCCAAATCATCAAGATCATCAATATCCAAATCATCGTCATTCTCTGCTCCTAGAAGTTCATCTGATACATCCGCCGGAGTCTGCATCACCGTCCCTGTATATTCTCCTCCTATGGGTTGTACCGTGGCATCCTCTCCCATTCCATCATAACTTATTGAGGGTGAATCAGGTTCTCCTCCAAAAGAGTCGGAGGAAATCTCCAATTCATCTAGTCCGAACTCTTCCTCTTCAGTTAATCCCGACGACTCTCTCATCATCTGTTCCTCAAGCTCTACTTCTATGGCGCCCATCTCCCAAGGCTGGGGGGCCGAATCCTTTCTGGGTCTGATGAATAGTACAGCTCCCGCTAGAATCATCAGAGCTGATAGAAGAGCTATCAGGGTATTCATATCTCCATTCATTAGTTGATCAATCCAGGATGCCCCTTCTTCCCCTTCCTCGTCTTCAGAGGAACCGAAAGAACTCTCTGACCACGGTAGAATCTGCAAAGGATCTACTGCCAATCTGTTGACCTCACCATCGAATGCCACCACTACAATCCAGTAAGACAGGGTATTGTCTAGGGGGGCACCATCCAATTCATTCAGTATCAGAAGATTGCCGATAACCTCTTGGGAATCTCCATCTATCATTGAACTCACTTGGGTAGCGTTCCTGACATCCTCAAATGGATCAAGACTTACGAATACCCGATATGACTCCACTTGCGGATCTTGGCTGAGATCCCAAGTAATGTCGATCTGTGAACCAGAGCTGTCCCAGTATCCCCTCACTCCGGTAACCTCTGGAAGATGCAATCCAGGGTCAAGACTGTTCTCGTCTATCAGGGCTATTGATGAGGTCCTGAGATTGGTTAGCCAAGCATTTCCTGAGGAGTCCACGGGAACTACTGCTACCCATGTCATTATGGATGGAGCTAGACTCCTTCCATCAGACAGCCCCTCGATTGTGATTGGAAGTTGAGAACTCCTCTCAACTACAACTACTGGGTCCATTTTACTCGCATCAGAGAAAGGAACCACATCAGCGAAAATTAGGTATTCATACAAGTCCGAAGCAACACTCTCCTGGAATGTGACAAACATCCCATCTCCGCCATCCCCTGGTCTTTCTTCCAGTACAGGGGCAATCAGCCTGTCAGGGGGAGTGATATCTCCTCTATTGTCCACAGGAGTGACTATTGAGATGTATTGATCAAGACCGGTCAGGAAGACATTCCCTTTGACGTCGTGAACGGTGACTGCGACATACAGTGGGATATCGGGTATTATTGAAGATATTTCTAGTGAGTCCACGGAATTTCCATACATGGCTTCTTCAATAGTCATCTGTAGCTGAAGTACTCCACCAATTTGCCTTTGATCGACAACGATTAGGTTGCATGAAGCAGGGTCGTCAGAGCATATCTGACTCAATTCGCTTAAATCATTCAATGGGTAATCAGATACCCACACGGTGTAGTAACCGAAGTCCGGAGCCGTAGATCTATTCCATACTATATCGATCTTGGTCCCATCGTCTTCTGGGTGGTCCCATGCAATCAAGCCCTCCACTCTTTCCGGTGCATTGGCGGTACCCTCTTGATCTGCCTCTGGAGTAGCTTCGACAACCAGCACCGCATTCACATTTGAGTTCCCCCAATCGTCAGATGCAACCACCCCAATCCAATATGTGACTCCGTCTTGTAGAGGGGACGAACCCAGTGAGTCAATAACTACCTGACTGGTACTACAATCTGGAATAAATTCAGCAACTGGCCATCCGTCCACTGTACTCGGGGGTTGCCAGCCTGATGCGGGAAGGGCGTAAACGGTATAGAAAGAACAGTCCTCCTCCTCATTTATCTCCCAAGTTACCTCAATCCTACCTCCTTCATCGCCAGGAACGTCCTCGGCCGTAGTCCCTAATATCATCGAGGGGGCAATGCCGTCGTTGAGTCCTCCAGCGGTAGTGATTGGTCCGAATATAGTGACATTGGTTGGATCAAATTGTCCTGATGCATCAACACATGCCGCGGCGAACCAATACACTCTCTGAGGTGTCAGTTCCATGACAGTAGAATTACCTGATGAGAACGGTATGTCTATTTCTCCAGTGAGAGCAATGGCGCTGCTGATTTCCTGTTCAGCCGCCCAAATTCTTGTAGTTCCTGGATCAAGCTCCTCACACATCGACCACTCTAAGACAAGACTTCCTGCTGTGCCCCCAGATATTGCCTCTGCAACTAACCACTCTGGAGGATTAGGCATTTCATCAGTAGGGGTAACGCTACCTGGCCATGCTATCGCGTCTCCTAACGTCCCATCTAGGTATTCTATTGCTATGGCCGCCCTGTATACTCTGTCATCAGATAACGCTTCAGTCACTCCATCGTTATCTGCCTCAGTTACCATTACCGAAGTCTGTGACCAGAAAGGGATATTGATGTAGCTTGAGAAGTCATCTAATTCGTCCTCACTTGGGTTCCAGCTCTCTCGTCCAGTGGCGTCCCAGACGAAAATCCTGTATCCGTTCCATGCGGCATCTTCAGCTGGTAGCCACGATACTTCTAGAACTCCCCCGCCATCATTGGGCCTGTCGGTGATACTGACAATATTGGTGGGGACTTCGATTCTCTCCCAATCGTAAGTTATCCTCACCTTAATCTTCCCATCACTAGGTGATTGTAACTGGATATGCGCCTCAGCGGAAGAATAACCAGGTCCGACCTGAGAGATTGCTGACTGGAAGGACGATTGTATACCCGGGTTCAACATCTGCATGTCCCAGCTTCCGGAATAGTTGAGAATTGACGATTTTGCCCACACCCAAGCTCCAGCTTCTGGTGACGACATGGTCATTGCTAGAGGATTCATCGGGAGCCTACCCGGGAGGACAGATCCAGATATAATTGGGATGTCAATGGGCAAATCGTCGTCAACTAGAACGGTACTCATGCCAGGCCTAGCTGTTTCATTAACTTCCTCCCATGTCCTGTCTCCGATGATGATATTCAAGGGTCTTGCATTTCTTTGTCCACTTGTGTCTGACTCTACAAGACCATCTACTGGTGTGAAGTGATGTAGCCCTTCATCAGATACGAGATATAGTCCATCATCGCTAACATGGGCACCCCTAGGATCGGAGAATAGACCCGACTGTGATTTTACTAGATGATCTCCTGCACTACTCATCACATCTATTCCCCCTGGGCTAATCATGACTAGATTACCGCCATGGGAAACTAGTTCACTTGGAGGCCATGACATCAATGAATTGGCAGGCGCGCCGACCTCCATGTCTAGTGAGGAAGAGTTCCAGTGAACCATCGGGGATATATCGGTCGCTATGTGGACCCCCCAGTCATCCGCTGCTATTGAGCGGACATCATTACTTGGAATCTTATCGATCTGATAAGTTCCATTTGCCATATCTGTAGATATATCCCAAGCAACAACCCCTGGTCTAGTGGCACCTTGTCCGTTATGGGATATGAATACCGATTCGTCATGATACTCGGTGACCATTACTCCATTTTCGTCTGTTACCTGTCTACTGATACTATCTGCATATATGAGTCCAGAAACACTGTTTCCTGCTAGGCCATCTGAGACTCCTCGAGTCACACCAACTGCCAAGTTCGAATCTAGTACTGTCACCCCACTCGGCCCTCCTGCCAGAATTGTTTCTCCTTGTGTTGGATGGTTCACTATTAGGAGGTGATCGTATATCGAACCAGGTAGTCCATCAAACGTTGTAATTGGATCTTCCCACTCGTCTAGTGTGGTATTGAATACTGCTATTCCCCCCCATGTTGCTGTCAGAATCTTATCTCCTATTCCAACGAAGTCCTTCACTATGTCATTTGGAAGTCCGGCCAGAAGGCTCCCATCTCCCCAGTTACCTGTTGTAGTGTCAAACGCTTGGAAGCCCGCCGCCGACCCTTCGTTGCCCATTAGTCCGACATATAGCATACCGTCATCATCATCAAGAATCATCCCATCCATCTGTCCATGAAGAGCTGGAGGGGCGGAGGAGTAAGATCTCTGTAATAGGTCGATTGAATACAGTCCCCTGCCAGCAGTGGTTACCCACATCGTATCGCCATCGAGATGCATGCTGTTGATTATGTCGTCATCGAGAAGATTGTATCCATACTCCCACCTTACAGACCCATTGAGTAAAATCTCTCCCTGGAGTATGGATGTGGCGAAGAATGAGTTACTATCGAATGTTGATGCTACCCAAACGTGAGTTGAGTTAGAAGCAAACTCAACAACTCTTCCGCTAGATAGTCCAGCAAGCTCATCGAATCCGGAAGATATTAGCCCAGTACTATCTAACTTGTCTACTCGGTTCAGGCCAGTAGTCTGCCCAGATCTTCCAATAGCATATGTAGGAGTGTTAGCAGGTACTCTGACAATAGAGCATCCATCCATTCCTGGGCTTAGTACCTGTCCGCTGGATACAGAGGTCCCTGATGTAACAATTCTCGAGATTCCGCCAGAGTTGTCGTACTGATGCGCAGAAAGGAGAACATTGCCATCGTGAAGCATACCCCCCGGGAATATCAGATCTTCAGATATTCCGTCTGATGAAGTCAGTGTAGGTAAGAAGCTCTCTGTGTTGTAGTTGAATCTGTCGAGGCCAACTCCAGTAGTATCGAATCCTATGTATAGTATCCTGTTGGCATCATCACAAGCGAGTGCTCGAGGGTCATTGTCGGACAGTCCATCAATTCCTCCTTCTGTCAAGGCATCGATCCACTCACCGGTGATGCCATCGTTATCATGATCGGCCAAGTCAAATCTAGCTACTCCGCCTTGATTACCGAACCAGGTAAGCCTGCCTATCGCGAAGTGAATTATCTCATCACATACGAGAATATCGGCTCCATATCCTCCTGGAATATCGCCTGAGCCAAGGTCCCAAGTGGTCCAGTTCCCACTCGTTCCATTCTTGGTAAGTATCTGGGCATTGGAATTAAAGCTTCCTTGACGATGCGAAGTCACCCATAGATCATCCCCTACTATCTCCATAGAGTAGAACTCGTCTTCTATATTGTTAGGAAGCCCATCGTTCTCTGTCCATGCATTTTCGAATGTCTCATTGATTGGATTCCATCTGTATATCCCTTCCATCGTCGCAAACAGGTATTCTCCTTGAAACTCTTCCATTCCTCTCACTGGACCGGGGAAGTCAGACCACTCATCCAAGAGCGTCATTGTGGAGTATTGGAACCTCCTCAGAATATTATCTCCATAGGCTACCCACATCTCACAGGATGAAGAATTCAGTGGAAAACAGCCTCCTAGAAGACGCGCATTCACCCTCTGTACATTTCCTATTGTCTCTAGGTCGTCCTGCCAGGTCTCATTTACTGTGTTCCATCTGACAATAGTGCCCTCTCCATCGTTCCATGACTGAGTTGGCCTGACTCCAATCCAGAGCTCATCTCCTACCACTCCCATCCCGTATACTCTTGCGCTGGAACCAATTTGGTTACCAGCATCTAGAGTCGTCAACGATGTATTGTTGTTGAGTGCAACTCTGTAAATCTCATCATTCGAATTCCACCATTGATTGCTCCTTTCAGTGGAGTAGTGGAGAACGTCTCCTATGATGATCATTTCAGCTGGACTTCTCGATGGAACTGAAGGTCCGTTAGTATTGACGCCCCTATCCCAGTCAATTAGAACCGTGTCATTAACTACATCAATTAGAGTAAGTCCGAAGTCTCCGCCTGCCCAAATCGTCCCGCTTTCTCTTCCGGGAATCAGGGTAGTGACATCATCATCATCGATGTAACCCTGCGTACTATCCCAAGTGGTAAGCCACTCTCCATTGGCTAAGTCGTATCTGGCGATTCCAGTATTTTCGAATCCAATGTAGAGTATCTCGCCTATTTTCACTGTTCTTGCACGCTGGGTGTCATCACCAGCAGTCCAAACATCAATGATTTCGAATCCGTCTACTCCACCAAGTTCGCTGGTATCAACTACCACAGCACCCCCATCTGTCCCAGCGTAAAGTATCGGGTAACCGTCTGAGTCATTGCCAATTAGATCGACTGAATTTACCTGTCTGGATGGCATCTCAGATCCACCACCAGTGGTAAGACAATCAAGTAAATCCAGTGTTCCTTGGCCCGTGTCTCCCCATGCGCAGGCTCCTCTATTTGTAGCGGCATATATGTCCGCCCCATCACTTGTGATGTCATTGAATTCCCATGGATCGTTGTTCCAGCCAGGAATATTTGTCTCAAGCTGATCCCATGATGATCCATCCCATATGGCAATCCCTCCATTTGACTGGGCACCTGTATTTGCTACTCTGGAACCAACAACCAAATCCCCTCCATAGATGTATAGTGAGAGGACATCATTGTCTGGTAGGCCACTGTTACCGACTGTTATGAGGTTTCTAATGTCACCATTAATCCTGTCCAAGACCATTATCCCGAATCCAGTAAGACCCAGATAAACAGTATCTCCATCTATGGCAATGGGGGCTTCTTCTAGGTTATCCGCTCCCAGAGACTGCCAAGAACCAAGGATTTGTAATTCCGCCAAATCCAACCTCATTAGTCCACTATCGGGAGTGGCAATGTACGCTATTCCATATCTGGTGGCAACATCTACTACCAGGTCCGAATCCAAACCATCACTAGTGTCAAATGTATCAATTAAACTGATAGTGGAGGTATTGACTAGAGATATTCCATTCCCCGGATGGCCGACTACGAGTGTTTCTGTATATTCATCATAGGACATTGAGGTAATACTGTCCGAACCAAGACCCCCAACACTTCCTATGTATGCCCCGTTATCGTTTCTGAATCTAAGTATGCCAGAATTTGAAGTCCCAACCCATACCCATCCACTATTGTCTTGGACAATTGAAGTTACTGTCTGCATCTGCTGGCCAGCGTAATCAGTCACATCGATAGGACTGGACCACCTTCTTCCAGAGTTATTGAACCTGTCAATGGTTGTATCTCCTGCCACCCATATCTGACCTCCTTCGCTGTCCTCGATACTAACCGCCAGTCTCATA
This sequence comes from Euryarchaeota archaeon UBA170, assembly GCA_002499345.1. GTDB lineage: Archaea > Thermoplasmatota > Poseidoniia > Poseidoniales > Thalassarchaeaceae > MGIIb-O5. The sequence continues at coordinate 11,494 of DALF01000026.1, forward strand.
GGGTCGCTAACTGGACTGCTGACTAGGTACTCTATGCCTAGTGAAGCGTCTTCATGTTGCATAGCCATCACTCCCGTCGAGTCAATGATGATCGACATACCATCAGTTGGCCCCCTGAATCCAATACCCGAAGGCCATGATGATATCGAAACCGCATTGTCTAGTAACCCGAGCCCAGACATAGTTTCTTGAGCTCTGAATACCCCTGAAGAAATCTCATATGACTGAAGGGTGTTGCCCGCGATAACATGTAACCACCCATCAGAAACCGATGTTCCAAGGACATTATTGGATGCAAGCGTGTTCCCAGTAGACCATCTTGAAAGCCACGTCGATGTTGCTAGGTCTCTTCTGCTAATGCCTGCATTCTCTGTAGAGATTAGTAGCTGATTACCCATCATCTGCAAATCTGTGATTCTGTTGCTTGCAAGGAAGTTACCACTATCCCACCTGGTAATACCTTGAATTCCTACTAGCGACTGGTTACTACTGAGATTGTAATCGATAACGTAAACGCCGTTCGCTCCAGTAGAAATCATCACATTACCAGAGTTAACCAATATGTCTGTAGCCTTATCAGAGGAAGAAGAACAGAATTGATACCCCTCCCAGTTGGTTGGAATTCCACTTCCGTCTCCAGGGGGCAAGAACTTCAGATCACAGCCAGTTACTGCCCAGATTACACCATCGGTGCCTGTAGCGATAGCTGAGACTTCCAAAACTTCGGTTGGGTCGGGTTGTAGCACAGTTCCATCAGATGAATCTACCAACGATTGGGTCATTACCGTCCCGTTTGCAGTTCCAACGATGAGTGTGTTCTCAGATGAATCAATTGAAATGCTTCTGCCATAGACAAGCTCGTCTATGTGAACAATTCCCGGACATCTCCACTGACAAGCCTCAGAAGCACTACTATCAAGATGTATCAAGTCGTCCCCAAGAAGTACGTAGAGCCTACCATCAATTGGATTCACAGCGCTACCATGTACAACCACCTCAGTCGGAGAGAATGATATTCTTGGGTCGGAAGGAGTCAATGCTTCTATTACCAAATCAGAGATAGAAATTCCTGCCGGAAGAACCCAGGAGGCATCACTGACAGAATTCGGTTCCAAGGACGTAGAAAGCTCTCCATCGACCAGATTCGGTGGGTTATCGTTGAAGTCGTACTGGCATCCAAGCCAATCGTTCTCCCTCCAGTCTAGAATCGGTGTCTGACTGTTGATTAGAGTTAGCTGAGGCTCTTCAACACAGTATCCTTCTGCTCCGTCGACAGCTATCTCAAAAGTCAGATTAGATATCTCTGCTCCCGGGGCGAAATCCAGAAACAAGTCACCATATGCATAAGTCTGATTCAATGGATCTGCACCTGACGCGACAACATCAACCCATCCAGTATCATTGTAACCAGAAGACCCCCATGCCCTTGGGGTCGTATATGAGGACTCATCTGAGTCGACTAATTCATAATCTCCAAATGAAGACCATGGTAGCATAATCATCAGTCCTACAAGCAATAGAGCACTCCTCTTGGGAGCTGTCCCAGAGTCAGAACCTAGTGTATGCACGGAGGTTCGGCTTTCTATCACTATATTGAATGGTGTGGGTCGTTGAGCAATACATGCTTACATCCACCGTAGGTGGAAAAACAGTAAACAATCTCTTGGGAACATCTGAATAAACGCTTACTAATCGGCTGATAATAAAATTGAGCAGATTAGGATAGCATCAAAGAGGGGTGGGTAGGACGGGATTACGGGTTGTTGGTATGTCAGATGACAGGCTCCGCAAGGAAGCATTGGACTATCATGCCGCCAATCCTCCCGGAAAGCTAACCGTGGTGCCTACAAAACCACATGGAACTTCCCACGAATTATCTCTGGCATACTCGCCCGGAGTAGCATTTCCTTGCCTAGAGATAGAGAGCGATCCAGACAGTGCTTACAGATACACCGCAAAGGGAAATCTTGTAGCGGTAGTAAGTAATGGAACTGCCGTCCTCGGTCTCGGTGATATAGGGTCCCTTGCTAGTAAGCCGGTTATGGAAGGAAAGGGACTATTGTTCAAGGCCTTCGCAGATATTGATGTCTTTGATATCGAGGTGGATAAGACTGATATTGAAGGATTTGTAGACACTGTCAAGGCTATCGCACCCACTTTCGGAGGAATCAATCTGGAAGATATCAAAGCACCTGAGTGTTTTGAGATTGAGAAGAGGTTAGTGGAAGAGCTGAATATTCCTGTTATGCACGACGATCAGCATGGAACAGCAATAATTTCTGGAGCCGCACTGCTAAATGGTCTTGAATTAGTAGATAAGGTAATCTCAGAAGTAAGAATAGTGATTTCTGGAGCTGGGGCTTCTGCGATATCATGCGCTAGGCACTATGTCAGACTGGGAGTGCATAAAGCCAACATTGTTATGGTCGACTCAAAAGGCATCCTAACCAAAGCCAGACTAGATTCTGGAGACCTAAATGAATACAAAGCCGAATTTGTTAGAAATTTGCCAGAAGGAAGTATTTCTGATGCAATGATCGGATGTGATGTTTTCTTAGGCTTGTCCAAAGGGGGACTAGTATCTCCAGAAATGGTCAAGTCAATGGCAGAAAGGCCACTTATTTTCGCTCTAGCCAACCCAGATCCAGAGATTCTACCAGAGGACGTTATGTCAGTTAGGGATGATGCAATTATAGCTACAGGTAGGTCAGATTACCCAAATCAGATTAACAATGTTCTAGGATTTCCCTACATATTTAGAGGCGCTCTAGATGTAAGGGCTACACGAATCACAGAGGGTATGAAGATGGCGGCTACAAAGGCAATCGCCGAACTCGCCCGGGAAACTGTCCCTGATGATGTCCTCTCTGCATATGATGGAGAACAGATACAATTCGGACCTGAATATATAATCCCAAAGCCATTTGATGCTAGAGTACTGATATGGGAAGCTAGCGCAGTAGCGGCCGCCGCTGTTGAGGAAGGGGTAGCAGGAATATCGCCCAAGGACTTCAGCTATGAAAAGTACAGAGAAGAACTCGAAGCCAGACTTGGACTCACTAGATCAATAATGAGAAGGGTGATTAATCAGGCAAAGAGGGATAAAAAGAGAATTGTGTTTTGCGAGGGAGAAGATCCCACGGTCATCAAAGCCGCCTCTCAGTGCATTTCTGAAGGAATTTGTGAACCAATATTGCTTGGAAATTTAGACAGAATAGGGGCTGTCAAAGAGGAGCTCGGACTGAATTTCGTTTGCGAGGAAATAGATGTGAGATACGACCCACGAAGGAGGGGAAGTTACGCACAAGAGCTTCACAATATCAGGGGGAGGAAAGGAGTCACTTTGGAGGACGCCACGCGTCTCATGAAGAATTCTACTTACTTCGCACCCATGATGGTCCACATGGGCGATTCAGATGGCTATCTTGGGGGGGTTTCTCATCACTACCCGGATATTGTGAAACCCTGTCTACAGATAATCGGCCCAGAGAAGGACTCCCACAGAATCGTAGGGATGTACATGATGACTGTGAATGGCGACTTGATGTTCATCGGCGACGCAACCATAAACATCTATCCCGATTCTCGAACTCTAGCCGAGATAGCGATACAGACTGCCAAGGTTGCTAGGAGATTCGGTGTCAAGCCAAGAGTTGCAATGCTTTCATTCTCTAATTTCGGAACCTCATCAGAAATGAGAACTGATAGGGTCGAGGAAGCCATCTCAATTGCTCGTGAGCTCGATCCAGACCTCATCATTGACGGGCCAATGCAGGCCGATACAGCCTTGGTTCCCGAGATTCAGAAGGAGTATCCATTCATGTCATTCGATGGTCCCGCTAATATCCTAATATGCCCTAACTTAGCGTCTGCAAACATAGCATACAAACTTCTCCAAAGAATAGCAGGAGCAGAGATGACTGGCCCGATTCTAGAGGGATTGTCCAAACCTGCTCATGTATTGCAACGTGGAGACAGTGTAAGAGACGTTGTACATATGGCAGCAATATGTGCAGTGGATGCCCAGAGACATGATTGGCAGAAATTATGAAAATAATCTCTTAGAGGTTTCCAGTCCAAACTATCTAAAATTTTACGTTTAGACGGATGAGTATTGAATCACTAAGCCTAACTTATTTAATTTACATTATCGATACAGAACAATAGATCTGATATAGACAAATCAGCATCCATGATAATAGGATTACTTAATTCCGCCCTTCACGTATCTCTGGGTCCACTTGAGTCTTCTTGGGTTTCTCTTCAGCTTCAGAGCATTCTTTCTGGCTTTACTGTCCTTGAACCACATCACCGAACCGTCTCTCTTGATGTACATCAGACCAGTACCAGGCTCGATTTCCTCGCTAGTGAAGCTACAAACTCTGGTCTCTGGCATAATCACACCTCATCGGTTCCCTAGGCGACGAGCCTCTCTTCCGGTATCTCTGAGCATCAGTATGTCGCCCACACGAACTGGCCCTAGAACATTTCTGGAGATTATTCTTCCAATATCTCTTGGGTTGTTTGAATCGTCAACTCTTACCTTAACTTGTATGGCCTCTCCGCTCATGCCAGTTCTTCCGACAATCTCAACCACTTCTGCGGGCCATGATTCTTGAGCCAAACTTCCAGCCTCCAATTTACTTCGATAGGGTCTCGAAGTGACCCTTGACTTCATTGAATATGTCTTGAGCTTCTTTTCCTACTTCCAGAACCGCCACAGCAGCAGTCCTAGTTCCAGCAGTCATACCAGCCGAGTCAGCAAGATATCCCTGGTCCTCAACGTAGATGAACGGAATGCCCTTTTCCTTGCATATCATAGGTACATGAGCCAACAGCTCGCCAGGATTAACATTCTCAGCCATCACAATCATTGTAGCAACACCTCTCTCGGCGGCCTTGGTAACTTCATTGGCACCTTTCTTGATCTTGCCTCTTCCGTCCTTGCCAATCGCTTTCACAAGTTCGTAAACTTGTTCTTGTATGTCTTTCGGGGTCTCAAACGCTATGTGAACACTCATTGGATGCATCTCCTCGTGCTGGGTAAGCCGGCGCACGACATGGCTGATATAAACGCAACGTATTGCAAACGCCTCTCCTAGGGAGCATTCAATAGATCAATTCTCTTAGTCCACGCGCCAGAGCAGGAGCCGAACTTACGACAGATCGAGGGTTCCTCAGAGAGTCTGTAGTGTAGACGCCATCTACGTGACTCGCCAGTTTGGAAAGGGCCCCACCTGTGAACAGTCCATGAGTACAAGCCGCATGAACCGACTTAGCCCCTTGCCTTCTCAAAGCATCACTGGCTCTGCATATTGTTCCCCCAGTACTAATCATATCATCTACTATGGCCACTACTTTGCCTTCAACGTCGAGATCCTTTGCCTGATGCTCTATTGTATGGGCATCAATCCTAGTCTTCTCCAGATAACTGAATTCCCAGCCTCCGATTGATGCTACTTCACTAGCTCTATCTATTGCGCCCTTGTCCGGACTTAGAATGAAATCAGGATCAACTTCCTCTTTGAGTCGCTCAGCAATTTCTGGCATGGAACTGACGAATTTTACGGGAAAATCACAATCCTCCAATACCTTTGGCTCGTGGAGGTCAAGAATCACCATACCATCACAAATCTTCCCTAGGACCTCAGATATCACTCTTGCAGAGATTGTTTCTCCTGGAGAGAAACGCTTGTCTTGTCTGGCATAACCATAGTAAGGAATTGCTAAGAAAACCCCAGGCCCCACATGATTGAGATGTTGATCTCCCTCTCCTTTGTAATTCTCTAGATCCCCCCTTCGAATGTCATTTATTGCTTCTAACATCAGTATGGTCCTCATTATTCCTGAATCCGGGAATGTATTGGATACTAGGATTGCCGGCTCTGATCTGATTTCATCAAACGACTCGCTAGGAACTCTAACATACCCTTCTCCATCAGGAAATTTTCTACTTTCAATTGCGACATAACTCATTCCCAGAATCTCGGCCAAAGAGGCCGCTAAATCACGGCCTGAGGAGCCGCTTAGCACTGGCATGTACAGGAAGCCGAACTGAGCCTCCTTCATGACGCTACCGCTTGATTTGAGTTGTTATGGTGGGCATGACAGGATTTGAACCTGTGGCCTCCCGGTTATCAGCCGGGTGCTCCAGCCAAACTAAGCTACACGCCCTTAAGCAACCGTGCGACATGGGGTACTGATTTGAAACCTACTCAGCCTCATCGAACTCTTCAGCATCATCTCCATTGAGCTTTAGGAAGCTTGGAAGGGTAGTTAGACGCTTTACAGTGCACCTTAGAATGACTTCATCTAATCTAGAGGTAGTGCGTGCGAGCTGACCTACTGGAATTATCAGTGTATCTGGTAATCCATGTTTCTTCTTGACCATGAAGTGTGGATTAACCACCACTCCCCTGTAGGTTCTCTTTATCTTGACCATCCCAACTACATTGCCTATGTCTATGCCATCGTTGTCAAGAACAGCTCTGTCTAGAAGCTCATCAGGAGCAAACAACTCTTCAGAGATTCTCACGGTGTTTCTCCACCTTCTCTGTAGCTCGCGCATCGATTTTGATAGTTTTATTGCACCATCAGGTCTTATGCTATGTACCAGTTCTTTGGAGAGAGGTGCACTTTCTGCTGGCTTCCTCATGAATTCCTCGGCTATTCCGGGGACGACCTGGAGTCTCAAAGACTGTACACATTCATCTCTGGGGTGAAACCTCTCCCCTGTGATCACGCCTACGAATTTGTCACCTACGTACACGTCTCTCTGAAGTAATTCCTGTATTCTGTATTCATCATTCATTTTCTCACCAATTGAACCTGAGCTGCATCCCCCGCGCTTCCTCTTCATCTCCCCAGAGTCCGGATTAGCACTTATACTATGCTATAATTAAGACTGATAATCTAATTGAATATTTCATTAATATTATAAATTTCCTATTGCAAATTTAAAGTGTGTTTAATTTTTTGATATATTATCAGAATTTCAGTTTCTCTCAGTTGCCGCTCCAATCCATCTCTATTCAGAACGTTCACCAAGAACCTTGATGAGCAACCCGCGTCTCGGACAATCGATGTCTGCGAGCCTTGATATTCTACATTCAATTCGTAACCGCTCTGGTAGAAGCTCTACAAAGGGCCTTCCCGATGACGTCATACTGTCTTTCATCGATACAGATCCATCTCTCAAGATTGCCATAGATGAAGCAAATCTCTCCTTCGATAGCCTCTGTATGGAGTCTGAAATGGATATGGAAGCTATAGATGAAGACTCATTAATACACACATTACAGTCAGATTTTGTCAACTTCTACTCCGCGGCTACTGTTAATCCATATGTCGCTATTTCTGCCAGGGGGCCTTGGATAATCACATCACACGGCGCTGTAATCCATGACAATGGAGGGTATGGGATGCTAGGAATGGGTCATGGGCCTGACGATGTAATCTCTTCCATGCAAAAGAACTGGGTTATGGCTAACGTCATGACTGCCTCATTCAGTCAGAAGAGATTAGCTGACAGATTGAAAAAGGAAATTGGCCACACAAGAGGAAAATGTCCATTTGACAGATTTATTTGTATGAACTCAGGTTCGGAGTCTATGACTGTGGGAATGAGAATATCTGATGTCAATGCCTTGAATATGACAGGCCCGGGAGGTAGGCATGAAGGAAAGCCTACTAGGATGATAGCAATAGAAAGAGCGTTCCATGGACGAACGGACCGCCCTGCGCAGATATCACACTCCTGTAAGGATGGGTATGATAGAAATCTGAATACTTTCCAAAATCGAGATAACCTGTCTCTAATTCCTGCAAACGATATCCAGGCCCTTAGAGAAGCATTCGAACAGGCAGAAATAGATGATGTTTTCATAGAGCTACTGGCAATTGAACCAGTTCAAGGCGAGGGTGCCCCTGGATTATGTATTGACAGGGACTTCTACGACGAGGCGAGAAGATTGACCAAAGAACATGGATCGATGTTAATCATTGATTCAGTCCAGGCTGGTATTAGGGGACAAGGATGCCTCAGTATCGTTGACTATGAGGGATTCCAAGACTCGGAGGCTCCAGACATGGAAGCATGGTCTAAGGCAATAAATGCTGGACAGTTCCCTCTGTCCGTAGTCGGAATGACGGCAGAGGTAGCAGAATTGTATGTTACTGGGATTTATGGAAATACTATGACTACAAATCCACGAGCTCTTGAAACTGCTATTGCTGTCCTCGACAGAATTACTCCGGATCTACGACACAATATTCGTCATCGGGGAAAAGAGTTCGTAGAAGGTCTTGAGGCACTCATGAACGAATTCCCAGAGGCAATTCTATCGGTTCAAGGAACAGGGTTGCTAGTATGTGCAGAATTAGATCCAAACTACTTCCCAGTTATTGGCCATGATAAAGTTGAGATGTGGTGCAGGAAGAATGGTCTAGGTGTTATACATGGAGGACTAAACGCTCTAAGGTTCACACCACACTTTGCAATCACCACAGAAGAGATAGATATGATATTACAAATTGTTAGGAATGCAATAATTAATTTCTCGACTGCCAAATCTCTTGAACAAGCAACCTCAGCCGCTTAAGTGATAAGATGACCAAGAAAATTTTCCTCAGTGGAAATGAAGACGATTTTTCTCAAGCTCTGGCAGATCGACTTCAACGGGCAGGCGCAATATTGACTCAATCTTCAGATGATGCAGAGTATGTTATTCACTTTGGACACGAAAGTATCGGAAATATGGCAATAGTCCCCTTTCACAAGGAAACCAATCATCCAGGCCTCGTTGTTGTAATTCATGACTTACTTTCACCAGAGGGGAACTCTACTCACTGGGGCGATGAAGAACTACATGGTTGGGCTAATGAAATACGCGAAGGAACTCTCGATTTTGATTCACTCAGGAATTTTTCACCTAGGTACTGGGTACATGTTAGGGATGTATGTGATGCACTCTGCACTCTGATTTTGAGTGATATAGCCAAATCAATAATCGGTCGCTTGAATATTTCCGGAAGGAGGCCTTGGGGGCCTCAGTCTATTGTTGAGGAGATGAGAATGCTTTGGGGTAGATATGAAGACTCAGTGAACTACTCCCATACAGTTGAATCGCTATCTACAGTACCTAGTCCAGTTTCACATGAAATCATGATCGAAACAAAAAGACCAGATTTATCGCTCTTACACAAATTATTGATAAAATGTGAATCAGAAGGATGGCATCCGCTGGTTCCTATGCGTGTATCACTAATGGAGATATTCGCTCACGCGAAAGACTAATCTCGTAATCAGTTCTTATCGTTCTGGACCTTGACACGGATGTCCTGGGCCATACTCTTGGTGGACTGCATAGCCTTTCTAACTCGGGTACCAGCTGCTTTGTTACCCTTGTCGTGCTTTACAGCATCACCCATTGCATCTGTTAGCATTTCTATCATATCATGCATCATCTTCTCGACGGACATATCAACTGTCGCGTGCTAGGCCGCTCTTAGCCGTTTTCACGTCAGACATCACTTTTCATAGTACTATTGAGGAAACAAATCCCCGCCGAGAAGTGGTAATAATACGCTTGCATCCCCTTCAACGACCACTTGAGAAGCTTCAGGACGTATTTTTCCCCATGAAATAGCTTCTCGTAATCTTGCTCCTGAAAGAGATCCGTCATACTCTGGTGCGGTTGTTATTGAAACCGCTGAGTCCAAGCCGCCCCTGTACTGATTCCACCAGATTACATGATGCTTAGAAATTCCTCCTCCTACCATTAGTGCATGGCTTTCTTCTGCCGTCCATGTCAAGTCAGATAGAATCTGCTGGTCAGCAAGTACGTCTATCATAAAATTAGGAGATTTCTGCCTATGCATGAATATCTGGGCTCCTATGGACCCATCTGTAATCCCGGGAATGACAACCGGGATTCTATTCTTAGCAACCCAGTGTAATATTGAGGACTCATCTTCAATCCTATCTCCCAATGCCCAGCAAAGCTCCACACTACCAAAGCCCAACCATGGGTTATCAGGATTCAAATCCCGACGCTCTACTTCAATCTCGGAAAGCCATGGCAGTACAATATTTTCTAGTATCTCCCCATAGCATTCGTTTGGAACAATTACATTGCCTAGTCTGTTAAGCCCCTGCTCTCCCAAGGCTATGTCATCAAGACTGAAGTCACCATGGAAGTAATCTCTGAATGTCCTCGCAATGTCATGGTCTAGGGTTCCACAGGTAGTAACAACCACATTGTATGAACGACTCTTCAGTGCTTCCAGAAAGAACCCCCTTGTGCCTGTCGCACAAAGACATGCGGGAAATGATATCCAGTTCAGAACTCCCTCAGGGCCTACCTTGGAAATTGAATCTCTGAGGATATCTCTTGCAAAGGCTAGCTTTGTGGCAGTAAAACCACCTGCCTTGGACATCTGATCTATCAAGGAGGTAATGTCACTCATAGCAGAGAAATCGTAGTCCACCACTGGATCGTCGAAATCTTCCCGCGAGTAACGGCTCACAGTTTCCGCAATACTAACTGACCTTCAATTAGATGGGTTGCGGATTTGAAGAATTCTATCACGAATCTGTGCGGCCCTCTCAAAGTCTAATCTCTCGGCGGCTGCTCTCATTTCCCTCTCCAGTTTGCTTATTATCTTATTACTCTCCACTTTCTCAGCGGTATCTGGAAATTCACTGACATCAATCTCAAACTCAGGTTGGCTCACATTATCGAGAACAGAGCTTGAGGTATTCCACATTCCAGCTCCGAGTGAGAATTTCTGAGCTAATCCTGATACTCCCTTCTTACTCTGGAACTTACCAATGAACCTCTTTCCTCCCTTTGCTCCCTTTCCAGCAGTCCCTGCAAGTAAACTTCCAACTTCCTGGCCCATGGTTGGGAGGGCTTTCTGGATCGTTCGGGGCACTATCCCATTTTTCTGATTATGTAGGTCTTGGCGCCCCCTCCTTGAGATAGTCTGGGCCATAGCTGCTTCCATTGATGGAGAAATAGAATCTGCATATAGAATTACCAATCCGTTCTGATTTCTGGACGCTCTGCCAATCGTCTGCAGTAAAGATCTTTCATTCCTCAGGAAACCCTGCTTATCTGCATCGAATATAGCCACTAAGGAAACTTCAGGAATATCCAGTCCTTCACGTAGTAGATTTATACCTACAATCACATCGATATGTCCTATTCTGAGAGCTTTGATTATCTCCGTTCTTTCTAGAGTATCTATTTCAGAATGCAGATAATGTGCCTTTATGCCGTTTCTGTCTAAGTATTCTGCAACTTCCTCTGCAAATTTAATTGTCATCACTGTGACCAGTACTCGTTCATCCTTCTTGACCCTAGCATTGATCTCAGACATAAGGTGTTGAACTTGACCTTTGGTTGGTTTGACTACTATTTCTGGGTCGAGTAATCCAGTGGGACGGATTTCCATCCTCACTACACCCTCGATCTTTGATATTGTTTCTTCCATGGTCGAAGATTTAGACCTCTTCTTCAGATCAGCCAGCCTAGAGCCTCCTCCGCCTCCAACATGCAACAACTCCTCAGGCACTTTCTGACCAGTCACTTCTGCCAGATGACGCAGCTCTCTCTCTCCCGGGGTCGCACTGACATACAGCATCTGGGGAACTAGCTTCTGAAACTCATCAATTCTCAGAGGCCTATTGTCATAAGCAGAAGTAAGCCTGAAACCATGATCTATGAGATTCTTCTTCCTAGAGAAATCTCCCCCATACATTCCACCTACCTGGGGGAGGGTAACGTGACTCTCGTCCATTATCACTAGATATCTTTCAGATCCCCCGTGAAATTTCTCTGCATTATTGGAGAAGAAATCTAAGAGGCAGTAAGCACGCTCTCCTTTCTCCCTTCTATCGAAATGTCTGGAGTAATTTTCGACTCCCTTGCATGAACCAATTTCATTCAACATCTCCAAATCAAACTTTGTCCTTCCTTCAAGACGGTGAGCTTCGATGTCCATCCCATTCTCTTCAAACCATCCTATTCTATCTTCAAGCTCATGCTCTATATCCTCCAGTGCTTCATTGAAACTTTCTTCACTGGTCATGTAGAACTCTCTCGGATGTATCCAAGCCTCTTCGAACTCATCTAGTACCTCCCAAGATACTGCTTCACACACCTGGATCCTCTCTATTCCTTGCCAACCAAACCTGACCCTGATGGGATCGTCCCTGCTAGGCATCCAGATATCCAGTACCTCGCCCCTTAGTCTGATATCCCCTCGCGTAATCTCACCAGTTACTCTACGGTACTGAAGTCCAACAAGTTCACGAACTATTTCCTGGGGGTCCGCCTCCTGTCCAACTTCCAG
>DALF01000026.1:24182-26553 GCA_002499345.1 Euryarchaeota archaeon UBA170
CTCAAATGATTTTGTTGGAAGACCTCAGGAGGGTTTAGTCCGTATATGGCTGATACAGTACCAATGGTGATTACATCAGGCCTAGAAACAAGTGAGGCCACCGTGGAGAATCTTTCCTGCTCTATCCTCTCGTTCATCTGTAACTCTTTATCTATGTAGAGATCACGCCCAGGGATGTACGCTTCAGGCTGATAGTAGTCATAATAACTGACGAAATACTCAACAGCATTCTCTGGAAACAATTCACTCATCTCTTGCCACAACTGTCTTGCTAGGGTCTTATTGTGCGAGAGAATCAATGTTGGAACTTTCAGTCTTTGGATGATATTTGCCATTGCGAAGGTCTTCCCAGATCCCGTCACGCCCATGAGGATACAGCGTTCTTGATTTTCTCGGACTTGCTCAATCAGAGATTCAATCGCCTGCTCTTGATCTCCTGCGGTCTCGTAATCAGAACGTAATACGAACATCATTTCACCTCAGTCTAACAGCCCATCATTCGATGGCTCAATAATCATGATGGCCACTAGAAGGGCCCACCCAGTAAGCATGGATACGCGAAATAGCATGGTTTGAAAGTCTTCTAATTTCTCTCTGGCTAGAATGACTGCAATATTCAGCACAGACATCAGGCCTGCCACAGCTAGAAACCAAATCTCATCCATAGGATTCGAAATAGCGAAGCAGGCGAACCAGAGTAATGTGAGCTGTATAGATGTCCTTGTTATCGCCGTTTCACTAAATCGAGAAGGGAATGAATGAATGCCACTTTCCCGATCACTCTCGATATCCATTCTTGCATAATTGATATCAAACGCGGCAATCCAAAATGTCACTCCTAGCGATATGAAGAAAATTGTTGGATACCAAAGAAAACCACCATCATTCAATCCTGTGATTGCGGCCCATCCATGTACGTCTGCCGCGACAGCAACCCATGCTCCAGCCGGAGCAAGTGCGAGACAGAGGCCTAGCCAAAAATGACACAACCATGTGTAACGTTTTGTATATGGGTAGACGATGAAAACTATGACTGGGAGCCATGCCATCATAAGCGCAACTTCGTTAAGTTGCCACGCTCCAATTAACAGCATTATCAGAAAGATCGCTGAAAGCGTCCAGGCGGTAGTCATTGACATCGCACCCGAAACCAGGTGACGATTTTCTGTCCGAGGATTAGAAGCATCAATGTCTCTATCTATTATCCGATTCAGAGTCATTGCAAGACCACGAGCCCCGACCGCCGCGACTAGTATCCAGAAGATATCGATTCCAAACTTTTGTGAAGAAAGTTCGTCCATGAATTGATTGTGAGCAAGCACATATCCCATTAATACAAAGGGGAGGGAGAAAAGAGTGTGCTCAATTTTTATGAACTCCAGAATATCTCTAAAGCCCATTAAAATCCGCCTTCCTCAAGCCACGAATCTACTCTGTTGAGGACATCCGCGTCATGTAACGTGACTCCTGGCCACCTCCTCACTGGAACTGGTCCCTGTAGTGAAGGTATAGGCGCGGTGGCATCCCAGCAAACTCTTTTCTTATCCATGTCAAAGTGTAAATCTCTACCTACATCGAATCTACAGAAAAACTGCCAAAGTAAAACTCTCATCCAACCCCCCTCAAATAGATCTACATCTGAATCTGTAATGAATAACCATCTTAGATTCGTAGCACCTTCTAGATTCCAAACAGAGTCCATGATTCTCCGAATCTTGTTTCGTTGTTTTAGGGCTCCCTCTTCATCATTCATCTCGACATTTTCTTCTGGTGAAGGGCCACCTTCAATTTTCGTAGTAACTACAAGCATAGAAGACCTCAGGAATCGTGCTTGTTCAACTCCCTCAATTCCAGATACTGACACTTCTAGTGACTCGGGACATCCTTTTAGTGGAGCCCTTTTACTTCTCGGATCGCCCGCCATGGGTATTGTCGCATCAATTAGTAATTTGTCATGAATATTGTCCCAAGGAGATGCGTGGGCCAGGGAATCAGCAACCATCCCTGGTAGAACTACAAGATCTTCAGAAATATCGACCTTGGAGTCGAGAGCATCCAGTAAAGAATCCAGATCTTTTACATTATGATCTGGATCGACTGCTACAATGGTCTTCAGAAACATCATCTGGCCGGCGCCAAGAAGTCCCAGTGCTGTTTTCCTACCTTGTCTTGGATATCTCCGCTTCGATGAAACTATGGCGAGATTATGGAAACCAGTCTCTAGCGGGAGAAAAAGATCTATCACGTCCCTATGTTGAAATTTCAATACGGGCAGGAAAGCATCACCTATTGCCTCTCCCAGATATCCATCTTCCATAGGCGGGACTCCCACTATTGTCATTGGTACTATGGCGTCCTTTCTGTGAGTAAT
>DALF01000026.1:26949-27620 GCA_002499345.1 Euryarchaeota archaeon UBA170
CCGAAAGGACCCTCCTCCCTAGTTTCACCAGGTGTCATGTATCCTTCTATAACTACATCACAATCGGCTGGAACTAGGAGATTATTAGTCACACATCTCGTGACTCTGAGACGCCGCTTTCCGAGTAATCCTGCAAATTCATACTCAGAAAGGTTATCTGGAAGCGGAGAAATAGCACTAAACATTACTTCTGGAGGGCCTCCCAGACAAATCGCTACTGGCATTCTTCCAGAGGAAGAATCGGCATGGTCCGCTCCATGTTTGTGCGCCTGCCAATGGAGGCCGACTTCCTTGGGACCGAAAACCTGACTTCGATACATACCCATATTGTGGACTCCTGTATCGGGATCTACTGTAACTACGAGTGGCAGAGTCATGTATCTCCCCCCGTCCTCTGGCCATGTTTTGGGTATTGGGAGTCTAGTCACATCTGGGTCTCTTATCACAATCTGTTGGCAAGCGCCTCTTCTGACTCTCATCGGGGCCATTGACATGCCTTCCAAGGCCAAGCCTATTCCAGTCCATGGAGCTTTCAGGATTCCTCCGATGTCTGGCTTCATCAGGGCAACCATTCTTTCCCCTATCTCATCGGGCCTATTTACCCCTAGAGCATGATTTGTCCTGTCCCTGGTCCCGAAGAGATTCATTGCAAGAGGAATCTCGCTTATTGT
>DALF01000053.1 GCA_002499345.1 Euryarchaeota archaeon UBA170
GGAGCTATCGGGCTCCTTCTCTTACACAAGGCAATTAATCCAGAACCATGTCGATCGTGCCTTGGAAATTCTTTCAAAGCTCCCTCCATCAAATGCGAAGGATTTAATCTCAGAGGTGGCCTTAATCTCCAGAAATAGGAGAGTGTAATCTCGAGGCCACCATGGAAGAAGAATCTGAGATTTGGGATGCCATAGTAATCGGAGGTGGGCCAGCAGGCTCGACGACCGCCCGATACGTTGCTGAGGGCGGCAAGAGGGTCCTGGTGATTGATGGTCGAGACTCCATAGGGTCGCCACTCCAATGCGGAGAGTTGGTTCCGACAAATAACGAGATGAGGAGACTATGTCCCGACGTCCCGGACATTGACGACCTCCTCCAGACTCCAGAAGTTGCAATATCCCGGAGGACATCAGAAATGCACATAGTGCCACCATCTGGCAGGCCACTAAGGTATCCATTCGAAGGCATGATGCTGAACAGAGTCCTGCATGACGAGTGGCTAGTCGAGCTCGCCGCCTCTAAGGGCGCCAAATTCCTCACGGGCGCTAGAGTTGAGTCTGTCGATGGCGAAACAGTATGCCTCAGGGATGGACGAAAATTCCAGGGTAAAATAATAGTGGGAGCAGGAGGCCATAATGACCCTCTGAGGAAAGGAAGATGGTCAGAGTCCTCTCTCAAGATACCAATAAAATTTGTACTTATGAAAGGTGAATTCGGAGACGCTGTTGAGCTACACTTTGGTTCTATGGCCCCTGGAGGTTATGCATGGGTCTTCCCCAAAGCAAACGGAGCAAACATAGGACTAGGAATACAGAACAAGCTCTCCAAAGGAAAGTCCCTGAATTCTCTCGCTGATGGATTTATCTCTAAGTACCAAGGAGAGGTCACTTTCCGAGGGGCTGGCTCGCTTCCCATGTCTGGGTCCATAAAGCAGTTCGTTAAAGATAATCATCTACTTGTTGGCGACTCGGCCGGGATGGTTCTGCCCTCCAACGGAGCAGGGATTACAATAGCGATGATAGGAGGAAGAATAGCCGGTCAGGCAATCGTATCGCACTTGGACAATGGTACTTCCCTGCATCAATATGAGAAGGAGTGGAAGCGTCAAATGGGATCGGTGATGAGAAATTCTAAGATATCCTTCAAGATGGGTAGTTGGATAATGAGATTACCAGACTGGGTACTCAATATTGCATTTAATCCGATAACTAAACCATTCGTTTGGAGATTCGTCACTTGTCGAAAGCCATTCATAATATTCTAACTAGGCTTTTCACCCTGCCAGATAGTGGCCATTCCGGGGAAAACTACCTTCGACTTAACCTGACTGAATCCTTGCTCCCTAATCATCCTGACGTAATCTTTGGTGGTCCCAAAACTAACATATGTCTTTGTCAACCATTTCCATGGATGCCCCGTGGTGCCATAGAGCAACCTCGCATACAAACTAACGTAAGTCCGCATCCATAGCCAGCCAAGAAACCCATGAAAACGGTTTATTTTCGCTGGATCGACAATAATGAAAGTTCCTCCGGGCTTGAGAACTCTTAGGACCTCTGATATTCCTGCCCTCTTATCGAACCAGTCCCTGAATGAGAACAATGTGCAGACTGCGTCAAAGGATGAGTCTTCAAATGGTAAATCCTCAGCTTTTCCCAGGACAAACTCAGCGGCAACATATCCCCTTCGCTCACGCTTAGAGTTCACCCTTTCTTCAGCGACCTTCAGCATTTCAGGAATTGGGTCTAGACACACTAGATCGTATCCCTCCACATCCTCGGCGAAGCTACCAGGGCCACATCCCACTTCCAAAATCCTACCTTCGGAGGGAAGTCTCTCCCTCACCATTCTCCTCCATTTGGAAACCTGACCGAAGGTTGCCACTCTGTTCACTCTATCGTAAACAGGGATAGTCGCTTCCAGATTTCTCTGTAGCTCCTCCCAGTCCTCCCTGCCTATTGTCTCCGTGTCCACGAGCATTGGGCTTAATGACCCATATTTGGTTAGTTCCTGAATACGATCACGTGTAAAATCTAACATCATGGTCTGAAAGACAGGAGGTTAGCATGATAAACTCGTTATCATTCGGAGGTAATGTAGGTGTCATTAATGACGAAGCTGGCGGTCTTAAAGGCGATAAGGGATGCAGAGGAAAATGCAAGAGAAATCATCGCAAAATCCGAGTCGGAGGCGGCAGAAATTATCACAAAAGCTAGGCTGTCAGCAACAGAAGTTATCCAGTCTGGAAAAGCGAACTCAGAATCTGCTAGCCAGGGCATAATCTCAGAGGCCAGAGGAACAGCTGAAAAAGAGGCCAAGAAAGTCACGAAAGGAGGAGAGTCCTCAATTAATTCCATTCACAATCAAAGCCAAAGTAACAGGAAGAAGGCAGTCAAGATTATTTTGGACGCTTTCAGGTCAAGCTAGATTCCGGAGGGTCCCTTAGATGTCTCAAGCTAATACCCAACAAATGGGGAGACTGATTGCCGCAGGCTCCAAGGATAAGCTGAGCGAGGCAATAGTCGCTTTGTCACAACTCAACGCTCTGCATATTTTAGATTATGATGGAACAGAGGAAGGATTCAGCCTCGGGTCTCCCGATTCAGAATCCGAAAAGGTCGGGAAGTTACTGGTCAAGGCAAGGTCCGCCGCATCAGTAGTGGAAATAGAGGGGCCAGAAAGCGCAATCCACCCGTCAAAAATACGGAAACTACTCTCCGAGGACTTCCCAAACAAGATTGATAATCTTCTAGATATGCAGTCGAGGATGGATAATCTTGAGACTGAAATTTCATCTTTAGGAGAGGAAGAATCGACCATGGAGTTGCTTGCATCTCTGGGTATAGATCTTGAGCTCCTAACTGGTTATGATTCAATCGAATCTTTTGTGGGAATTGTAACAGAGCCCCTGCAAGTCGATTCTCTTGGAAATTCAAGCGTCATCTTCAACTCAAAAAACGGAAAGGTCAATGTTGTAGCAGTCTTCACAAAGATAGGAGATGCGCGACAAGTCAATGAAAAACTAGAGAAAGTCGGATTCCAACCGATAAATCTCCCACCGGCCGAAGGTGCTCCATCCGCTAGGCTTGAAGAAATTAGGGATGCAAAGAAAACTCTTCAAAAGGAGAAATCTACCCTAGAGAAATCGATCGAAAGCTGGGTCTCCTCCAACGGGAAAGATCTGGCTTGTGGCTTGGAAATACTAGAGAGAGATCATGATGTACACACTGCCCCCACTCGTGTTGCTGTTTCTGAGCATGCATTCATCATAGATGGGTGGATAGAAATGAAAAGGTCCGACGAGGTCATCAGTGCACTTTCAAAATACTGCCTCCATTCAGAAGTCAAACAGTTTGAGATGGTGCCTGGCGGGGGAGGTCATGGCCACCATGGAGATCACCACCAGAAAATGCCTCCAATTTCCTACCAAGAAAGATCGATGAGCAAGCCTATGGAATTACTCACCGATGCTGTCGGAAGGCCAGCCTACGGAAGAGTAGATCCGACGATTTTCATGTTGGTCACCTACCCTCTCTTTTTCGGAATGATGCTCGGAGATATGGCTTACGGACTGGTTACCATGGGACTTGGCTGGATGATAATCAGGAAGTCTGGGACAAACGAACTCATGAATCTCGGGGGAAAATTCCTGATATACATCGGATTGGGCACTCTTATTTTTGGATACATATACGCAGAATTTGCCGGGTGGGAGATTTTCTTGTACGAAAAGGTAACCTCTCCCGATGGAAGCTACGTAAAGGACGCGGCAGGACACTACATCTACAGCGAGAACCTGTCTCCAGTGGCTTTCCTGGCTAACCTATATCCCTTCGATCTAGATCATGGGTATGGGCCTGTGGCAGATTTAGGCTATGGAGTCACCCTCTCATTCCCATTCCACAGAGTTGGAAGCCATCTTGAGGATCTCATAGTTTTGACAATCTATGTTGGATTCTTCCACGTCATGGCTGGATTGGCAATAGGGTTCAGAGATATCCTAATCTATGGAAATGGCCACGGAGGGGTCGGTCTTGTTTGTGCCTTTTTTGAGAAGGGGACGTGGATGGCTCTCCTCATTGGCGGATGGATGCTTGCATACGGATTCCTCGGAAGCCCCGAACAGATGGGCTACCTCTCCGAATCCGGATCGAGTGCAATGGTCGTTCCCGGTGCCTCGATTGTCCTTGTCTCAGTCGTCCTCTTGATGTGGACTCTGTACAAATATCATGGGGTCCCATTCCCCATTAATATCGGACTCGCACCAATCGAAGCAGTAGGGATGATGCCTACGGTGATTTCTTACGTGAGGCTATTCGCAGTGGGGGTTGTGGGCGTTAAGATAGCTGAAACCGGAAACCATATGCTCTTTGAGCCTATGGCAGATATTCTTGGAGCCCTGTCTGAAGCTTCAACCACCGATTACATGTTAATCCCGCTTCTCTTCATTGGCTGGATGTCAGTCCAGGCCTTCGCGATCATACTTGGCCTATTCAGCCCTAATATTCACGCCGCAAGACTCCACTTTGTAGAGTGGATGAGACAATACTACGACTCCAGCGGCGAAGAGTTCAGACCCTTCGGCCCAAAGCCAAAATATGTGGAGGCGGACTGAGTAAATAACATTCCAAGCAATAGCTTGAAAATAAGGAGGAAAAAAAATGAATAGAAACAACATGGAAAGTAAGGGAACGAGAACGGCTTATCGCCTACTGATGACTGTATTCATGGTTACTCTGGTGGCCAGCGTCGCTTCAGCACAGGAAGGTGCTGCTGACAATGAGCACACCACTGAGACCATGGCTAAGCTAGCTGCAGGAATCGCACTAGCAGGTTGTGGAATAGGTACAGGAATGAGCCAAGGACCAATAGGGGCGGCCGCAGTAGGAATGATATCAGAAGACTCCAGCAAATTCGTCAGTGGATTAATCTTCACAGCTCTGCCCGAGACAATCGTACTTTTCGGTTTCCTTGCATTATTCCTACTCTGATAGGAATAAGGGAAGACAAGTAGGAAATTGAGGTATTGAAATGTCACTAGACGTCCTATCTAAGGAAATAATCACCCAGGCAGAAGCCAGGGCTAAGTCCATTTTGGAAGGCGCCAAGGCTGAAGCTAAGAGTATACACGACGAGGCCGTTGGGCGCGCCGCTGAGACAACGGCTAAAGTTGAGGCAAAAGCAACGAAAGACAGTGAACAGATTTCCATAGAGCTGGTCGCAGCTGCGAAGCAAGCGAATCAGAAAATGGCTTTAGTTGCCCGAAGAGAGGAGCTCGACCTCACTTGGGATTCTGTAAAAGAAGAGGTCTCCTCAGCCGATTTAGATGGTAGGGAAGATATACTGCGTGGTCTTATCGAAGAAGTCGAATCTCAAACCAAAGAGATGATCATGAGGCCAGTACAAATGGATAGAAAATACTTGTCCAAATCAGATTTTGTGATGGGAGAGGATATTTCAGGACTTGGCGGTTTCGTTTTGGAGTCTAGAGACGGCTCCGTCGTTCTGGATTACAGATTTGACAGCCTCCTGGAGGATGCATGGAAATCCAGTATGGCCTCTGTCAATAAGGTCCTGTTCGGAGAATGAGAGGTGAGTCAATGGCTAGTTTGAATTACGGGCGTTCGAATGTTTACAACGCCTCAGCTAGGGCCAAGGCCCGAAAAGCTAGCCTAATCGACTCCACCAGAATGAGGCAATTACTACAGCAAGGTCCGGAATCCATAGCCGCCAGTGTGGGTGAGTTGGGATATAGGTCCGAAATGGATATTTATGCTGCTAGGATGACAGGAGCAGACGCTGTTGAATCCGCCTTGTTTCACAACCTGGACAACGACATACACGAGGTATTGGGCTTCTGTCATGGGAGTCTTAGGGATCTTGTGGCAATATACGTGGAGAGATTTGACTACGAAAAGGCAAAAACAGTCCTCAGAGCAATAAATGGCGGAGCCTCGGATGAAATTATCGAAGACCAAATCCTACCTCCTGAAAATACCAGGAACTCCCCTTGGTTGGCCATAGTTAGGTCAACCGAGGGTCTCCCTGAAGCAGTTGAGGCAATGTCTGGGACCCCCTGGGGGAGGACCCTCTCCAAACTTGAGGGGGAACCGAGTTTGGAAGAAATGGAAAACGCCATGGATATGCAATACTTCATTGACGCAATCAAGGCAGTAAAATCTGGAGGCGAAAAAAGGTTATTACGATACCTGAGGCTGGAAATAGATCACAGAAATCTGATTAATCAGCTCAGAGCCATCAGGTTGGGTACCTCGCAAGAAAAGCGAAACTCGATAGTGATACCTGGAGGGAGAATAGAATCGGCCATAATCAAACAAGTATGTTCAGCGAATAATGATCCGGATTTGATAGAGGCCATATCTAGAAGCTCGTCCTTTGATAGCTCTGGACTAGATACTTCGATGGAGAAATCCAAGCAACAAGGCTCCCTTGACCCATATGCCGAACTCTTGTCCCACAAAAGACACTCGTTGTTGAAGAAATTCTCCTATCTCAGCCCGATTTCTCCATTCCCGGTCATCCATTACATAGAGTGCAAAGCTCTTGAAGTTCGAAATTTAAGGCTATTAGTTAGGGGCAAGTCAGTAGGCCTTCCGAATGACGTGATTGAAGCACACATGGATTTTTGAGGTGATATGGCATGGAAATAGCAGTAGTGGGGCCATTGGAATTTACGCTGGGCTTTCAATTAGCAGGTGTGAAAAATCTGCATAATCCAAACAGCGATGAGGAACTTTCTGAGTTGCTCAAATCACTACTCAACCAGAGTGAGATCGGGGTTGTAGTTGTGGATAATAAAGATCTCAACAAACTTTCTGATAGGCTCCGCATACAGCTTACGGAAAGTGTTACTCCAACAGTTTTGGGGATAGGGACCGAAGAAGACAATACTCTTCGAGAGTCCATCAAGTCTGCTCTAGGT
Organism: Euryarchaeota archaeon UBA170; assembly: GCA_002499345.1. Lineage (GTDB taxonomy): Archaea > Thermoplasmatota > Poseidoniia > Poseidoniales > Thalassarchaeaceae > MGIIb-O5. The sequence continues at coordinate 6,945 of DALF01000053.1, forward strand.
GTGGACCTTTGGAAGTAAGTAATTAAACAGGAAGTGAAAATAAATGAGTAATGAGAATGGACTAATCTACCGGATTTCCGGACCAGTTGTGACAGCAGTAGGAATATCGCCAAGAATGTACGAAGTCGTCAGGGTCGGCGATGAGGGGCTTATGGGTGAGGTGATTGAGTTGCACGGCGACCAGTCCGTCATCCAAGTGTACGAAGAGACATCCGGGATAAGTCCGGGAGAACCAGTCATTAGAACAGGACAGACTCTCTCCGTACAATTGGGACCGGGTCTGTTAACCCAGATTTATGATGGAATCCAGCGCCCACTTCCAAAGCTGGAAGAGACGATGGGCGTCTTCATCACTAGAGGAGTGGACGCAGATGGTCTCGATTTGGAAAGAGAGTGGGAATTCAATGCCACTGTGAAAAAGGGTGATGAAGTCAGTTCTGGTCATGTTATCGGAACAGTCCAAGAGACGGAGACCATAGAGCACCGAGTAATGGTCCCCCCTAACGTTAGTGGGAAGGTTAAGAGTGTCAAATCGGGCACATTCAACATTAAGGAGACAGTCTGCGTATTGGAAGATGGCTCAGAGATCGCCATGATGCAAGAGTGGCCTGTCAGGCATCCTAGGCCATTCGTTCAGAAATATGCTCCAGATGTTCCTTTGATCACCGGGCAGAGGATTCTAGATTTCTTGTTCCCTCTGGCCAAGGGAGGAACTGCAGGAATACCCGGTCCATTCGGGTCTGGAAAGACCGTTACTCAGCAACAGCTGGCCAAGTGGTCGGATGCTCAGATTGTAGTATACATAGGATGCGGTGAGAGGGGCAATGAGATGACAGAGGTTCTCGACGAATTCCCACACCTAATTGATCCTAACACGAATAAGCCTTTGATGAACAGGACAGTCATGATTGCAAATACCTCCAACATGCCCGTAGCAGCTAGGGAAGCATCTGTTTACACAGGGATAACAATCGCAGAGTACTTCAGGGATATGGGATATAATGTCGCACTAATGGCAGACTCAACTAGTAGATGGGCCGAGGCAATGAGGGAGATTTCATCTAGACTCGAAGAGATGCCCGGAGAAGAGGGATACCCTGCCTATCTATCGAGTAGACTAGCCGAATTCTACGAGAGAGCAGGAAGAGTCCAGACTCTAGCTGGCTCAGACGGTTCCGTTTCGGTTATTGGGGCAGTTTCCCCTCCGGGCGGAGATATCTCCGAGCCAGTCAGCCAAGGTACATTGAGGATAGTGAAAGTTTTCTGGGGCTTAGATGCAGGTCTGGCCAGACAGAGACATTTTCCCGCGATAAATTGGCTAAATTCATACAGCCTTTATCCTCAAGCATTGGACCAGTGGTACAGGGAAAATATCGCTCCAGATTTCCCAGAAGTGAGAACTGAAATCAGTACATTACTGCAAATCGAATCAGAGCTGCAAGAGATCGTCCAACTAGTCGGTTCCGATGCTCTTCCAATCGATCAGCAGCTAACCCTCGAGGTTGCCAGAATGATCAGAGAGTTCTTCCTACAACAGAATGCCTTCCATGACGTCGACACATTCAGCGACCTAGATCTCCAGTACCACATGGCAAAAGCCATCCTTACATTCCAAGAGGAAGCCAAGAAAGCAATCGCTGGTGGCGGACAACTGGAAGATGTGGTCAACGTACCGGCTAGAACCGACTTGATGAGAGGTAGGTTCGAGAAGGGATATGCAGAAAGAATCAGTGATCTCGTAAGCGAGATGAGTAAGCAGATTGATGCTAGTATGGAGGCTAATTGAGAGGTGATAATATGAGTGGAAAAGAATACAGAACCATCACAGACGTCAAGGGACCATTGGTGTTCCTAAACAAGACTGAGCCAGTTTCATACGGTGAGATCGTCCAATTGATGCTGAGCAACGGCTCGATCAAGAACGGACAGGTCTTGGATACATCCGACGACCAAGTTATCGTACAAGTTTTCGAAGGTACTGCATCTGTCGATAGGCAGACTGGGGTCAAGTTCCTGGGGGATGTTTTCAAGCTCCCCGTAAGCAAGGGACTGATTGGAAGGATCCTAGACGGTGCGGGAAGGCCTAGAGATGGCGGACCAGATATCGTCGCTGATGATATGGCAGATATCATCGGAGCCGCGATCAACCCATATTCCAGACAGAGTCCGGAATCATTCATCCAGACTGGTATTTCTGCAATAGATGCATGCACATCTCTGGTTAGGGGGCAGAAACTCCCCATCTTCAGTGCAAGCGGTCTCCCACACAACGATATCGCTCTGCAGATCGCCCGACAGGCCAAGCTTGTTGGAAGCGACGACGATTTCGTTGTTGTATTCTGTGCTATGGGGATCACCGCAGAGGAATACAACTTCTTTGTTCACGATTTGGAGAGAACTGGGGCTCTTGAGAACTCAGCCCTTTTCGTTAATCTGGCCGACGACCCCGCTGTAGAGCGATTGATCACACCTAGGCTGGCTCTGACTGCCGCCGAGTATCTGGCTTTCGAACATGATTATCACGTTCTGGTTATTTACACAGACATGACGAATTACTGTGAGTCTCTAAGGCAAATAGGAGCCGCCAGGGAAGAGGTTCCCGGAAGAAGAGGTTACCCGGGTTACATGTATACTGATCTGGCCATGCTGTACGAAAGAGCCGGATTAGTCAAGGGTAAGAAGGGATCGATAACACAATTCCCAATTCTTACTATGCCCGGCGATGATATTACTCACCCAATCCCAGATCTTTCCGGATATATCACAGAGGGGCAGATTGTTATTTCCAGAGAGCTCCATCAGAAGGGAATATATCCGCCCATCAACGTACTTCCGTCTCTGAGTAGACTGATGAACGCTGGAATAGGCGATGGCAAGACCAGGGAGGATCACAAGTCCGTCTCTGATCAGCTGTACGCTGCATACGCTCAAGGTAAGGAACTGAGGGGATTGGTAGCTATTGTCGGTGAAGACGCACTGAATGAGCGTGACCTCCAGCTATTGAAGTTCGCAGATATCTTTGAGCATCAATTCCTAAGGCAGGGCAGGGATGAAGACAGATCTATCAGTGAGGGAACTTTGGATCTCGCATGGGATCTTCTTTCAAACATCGATACCAAGTACTTGGTTAGACTAGATCAGAAGTGGATAGACAAGTACCATCCCAATGAGAAGTCAGGAAAGGAAGAGGAGTAATTCTGAGGTTATAGTATGGCTCTGGACATCAAGCCAACCAGGTCCGAGTTGATCAATCTAAAGCGACGCATTAAGCAGACCAGTAGCGGCTATAATCTTCTAAAGATGAAGAGAGACGGCCTGTTCCATGAATTCAGAACACTTCTATCTGAAATGATTTCAGCTAGAGAGGAGCTCGTTGGAACATACAGGGACGCTCTTCAAGCAATAAGTCTGGCTTCCTCTATTGAGGGGGGACTTTCGGTTAAGAGCGCCGCTATAGCCGCATCCAAGAGGCCAGAAGTGAGTGTTTCTCGTAGGAATATAATGGGAGTAGTGGTGCCGAAAGTAGACGGTGAAAATCTCAAACTCTCCACAGAGGACAGGGGGCTTGGACTCATAGGGGGATCCCCATATATCGATGAGGCCGCAGACTCTTACTCACTTCTAATAGAAAAAGTCGTCAAGGCCGCTGAGATGGAAGCTACTCTGAAGAGGCTACTCGAGGAGATCGAGGCAACAAAACGCCGAGTCAACGCCCTAGAGTTCAAAGTAATCCCTGAGATGAAGGAGGCGCAAACTTTCATCCAGCTAAGGCTGGAAGAGATGGAGAGAGAGGAAACATTCAGACTTAAGCGCTTCAAGAACAAGTAGATGTAAGGACTCTTGAAGCGAGGGGTAAAATCATACCTCCTCTTGCATAAGCTGTGACAGCTTCAGACTTCGAGCCCGAAAGGCTGCAAATAGATACTGAGACTTGGGGCAAGAGAGACTTAATCCAAGTCATTTCATCTAGGTATTTTGTTCTCGGAGAGGTAGAGTCAGGGGAGTTCTCTTGGAGGGTAAACGGGATTGAAGGCAGGCCAGAAAGTGAATGTCTGCAGGAGATGAATTCACATCTTGAAAAGTTAGGCATGATAGGGCTATTAGACCGGGGAAATCCACCAGTATTGAGTGTCGCTGATCTTCCTACGGGAGTGTTCGTTATGCCGCGGTGGCAACAAGTAGTAATTTGGATAACTATGTTCTCATTCATGACAGTTGCTGGTACGGGACTACTACTAAGGAACAATCCAGAATTGAGTTTCGGAATCTCGATCCTCGTCGAATCGTCTGTAAGTTTCTCAGTCCCCATGGCTATGTCGATAATGATTGCCAGTGAGGCAAGAAGAAGGATAGCTTCCAGATATGGAGTTTCCATCGGTCAGCTAACTCCCTTGGCATTCCCGATTTCCGAACCTATCTGGCCTTTCGGAATTGCAGGCTTCATATCGCAAAGGAGGGCTGATCAAGTCCCCATCCCCGATAGAAGGGCATTGGGGATGATAGAAATTACCGCTCCATTGGTATTATTCTTATCAGGCATAGTAATGACGATACTAGGGGTATCGTTGACATCTACCCAGCCCCCTCCTCTGGACTCTCCTCCTATGGCTTTCAGCGGAAACGCAATTCTAGAGGCTTTGCAAGCTTTCGGAGTAATTGACAACTTGGATATAAAGCTCCAGTGGTTGGACCCTCTGGCTATTGCAGGCCTCGCTCTCTGCACAGTTTCTTGGATAATGCTGTTACCAGTGCCGGGATTTCCAGGAGATCATCTACTCCATGCAATTATGGGTCCTGAGGACCTTCTCTCAGATGAAAAGCAAACTCTGATTTTCGCATCAACCCTATTTTTCATGGTTCTAGTATTTTCCTCTGATCCATGGTTCCCCTGGTTGGTAATTGCTACAATAGCAGTCTGGAGGCGGTTTAGTCCGACACCAATCCTGGATCCATTTGTTGTAGACGAATCCAAGGCCTTGGATGATATTTCTAGGAATAGAATAGTGGCGTTGATGCTATTCATTTTGATAGCGGCATTTCCCGGAATAAATGGGGCTTATGGAATTTCAGAATGGGATGAGGGAATTGAGACTTCTGAATGGCCAGATGAGATTAGATATTCCGTGGGAGAGGATACCATAATTCCCCTGCATATATCTCCCAATGGGGTGATGCCAGTATCCGGCTGGATACAATACAGAATCGAAGGAACAGAGACAAGTCTCGACCTTCATTCAGACTGCACAGATGGGAATCAGACATGTAGGATAGAAAGAGTCACTCAGTATGAAAGCGGACTACTCAATCTCATTATAACTGCCGAAAACTCATTATTACTGGACAATAGAACTGCTAGTATCAGAGTCTTTTCCGAGGTGTCGGGACACTATGAAGAACATGTTATCACGATTATGCCAGAATCCAGCAGGTATCATGAGAACTCACTATGGAAGCTCACAGGGACTCTTCAAGAGCCAATAATCTGCACCTCTATGATAATTGAAGATGAGTCTTCGGGAAATGCTTCAGTCTCAAATCCCCGATGGACTCTCCTCAATGATTCTGCACTTATTCGAGGTACCAACGAGATATGCCTGATGGGAGTAAATGGCGCATCAATCAGTGGCCCTTCAGACTATCTGGGAAGGCATCTTGGCCCTCTACTAAGAATCATATGGGATGATGGAAACATCAGCTCATCGAGAACGCCCATCGAGAATACCTCGCCATCCATTAACTCAATGGAAGGAATACTGCAGTTGCCTCAGATGTTTTCTGGATATTCAGTAGGTTATGTCCAATCTACAGCGCCATTCTGTCCTACTCAATCAGACTTCCCAGAAGTCGATCCAGATATTTCGTGGAATAGGACCTTGGGAGATTATTCCTTCATTGAAATCCCTGATGATTATACAGGAAATGGCTCTTTAGTTGTCCAAGAAGGAGGATGGCTCGTAGTATGCGACCAGGATACAATGGCATCCTCATATTCGATATCCAGCGGACCAGAAATTTGGGTCTCTCCTGGAGGATTGAGAAATGCGGTCCCCTATTCTGATACCACTACCATTAACATCAGCAATCTTCAGAATCAAACTCTTCCAATAATCGTCACTAGTTCAGGTCCACCTGGAGAATTCTGGGATATCCAAGCACCTGATTCAATCCTAGGACTGTCAGATGCCAATATCACACTGAGCATCATGGAGCCCGGTTATGAGGCTGTAGTTTGGGTTGTTCCAGATGACTCTGGAATAATTGTCCACTCAGATATCAGAGAGGTATGGCAATGAGGGTCGCCATACTTGGAATCGGCTCAATAGGGGGAGTCATCTTAGCAGGACTGGCCGATACAGAAGTAGAACTCGTAGCGGTTTCACGAGGTTCTACTGCTCAGGCACTTTCTTCGGAGGGCCTGGTTATCCATACTCCGGAGGGCGTCATCGAATCAATCCCCCCGGGTAGATACGAATTAGTAGATAGTGAATCAGGACCTTTGTCAGACGCCGTGGCTGGTAGTTGCCAAGCCGCTATTATTTGTGGGAAGGCATACTCAACCCCCATCCTCTCTCAAATTGCCGCTGAAATACTATCTGACGAGGGCGTTGCAATTAGCATCCAAAACGGAATGGGACACGCCCAGCAGATTTCAAGCAGACTGGGGGTATCGAGGACATTAGGCGGAGCGACCACACATGGGGCATGGAGGGACAAGGACGGAATCCATTGGGTCGGAAGAGGCTCAATCACCATGGGATCATTAGATGGAGGGTCCCCGAATGAAATCACGACTTCTCTGATGAAGGCCCTAGATGACGCGGCACTTTCACCAATATGGACTCCTGAAATATCCAAGGCCGTCTGGAAAAAGCTTCTGATAAATATCGCAATAAATCCTATTTGTTCCATCTCAGGAGTTAGGAATGGGGCACTCTTGGAAAATGATCTTTGGGAACAGTCACAAGAGATTCTTCAAGAGTCTCTGACTGTCGCTCAAGCCTCTGGTATAGAAATCACAGGCCCTGAAATACAAAATCTACTAATCGAGGTAGTCGAGACGACATCAGGAAATAGATGCTCAATGTTACAGGATCTAATGGCCGGAAGGAATACAGAGATAGATTCACTTTGCGGATATGTCATTACAATGGGTGAAAGCCATGGAATACCAACTCCACTTAATTCGATGCTTAGGGCTTTAGTTAAAGGAATAGAAATGTCGTCCCATACGGACTAATCAAACAAGACTCATGTTAAAGTGAAGCCCAACATTATTCCTTCTCATCATTGATGAATTAACTACTAACTTGGAAACCAGTACTAGGTTACGGAGCTCAATAAGCTCTTGAGTAGGTTTGCAACTCATCCAATATCGCGATACCTCCTTCTCAATGTGTTCGACCCTCCTCTCAGCTCGCTCTAGTCTGGAATCGCTCTTCACCAGGCCCACATCTTGAGTCATTGTAGTCCTCAATACATCTAGATCAGTAATAAGCGGAATATTCTCGATCAATAGCCCGAGGTCTTCTGATCTCCATCTAGGGAGATTTCCTATCAAATCGCCCAACTCTCCGCCATTCCATCTTTCAATAATATCTCTGGATGCTCTGCCTGAGTAAACAACAGCCTCCAGTAGACTGTTAGAAGCCAGCCTGTTGGCGCCATGAAGACCAGTACAAGCAACCTCTCCAATAGCATATAGCCCCGGCATCGGAGATCCCTCAAACTCAACTCTTCCAACCCTATCTACAGAGACTCCTCCTACCATATAATGAGCAGCTGGAGTGACTGGAATAGGATCTATTCCCATTTCTATCCCTTCTTCTTGCAACCTTCCGGAGATAGTCGGAAATGAATTATGCAGTTCGTCCCTATCCAGATGCTCTGTAACAAGAAGTACATGCGGCGAGCCCAATCGCTTCATCTCTGTATCAATCGCTCTAGCCACTACGTCCCTGGTCCCGAGACTTCCCTTGGGCGAGTAGTTCAACATGAACGAGTACACAGAAGGATCAACATTACTCCCAGATGACCTCCAGTCGGAATATTCTTTCATAGTCATCAGGACTGCACCATGGCCTCTCAGGGCCTCAGTTATCAAGAAGGGCTTGGGATTATTGGAGTGAAGAGCAGTCGGATGAAACTGAATGAACTCCATGTCCCTTATGTCTGCCCCGGACCTACTGGCCATGGCAACTCCATCACCTGTGGCAATTGAGGGATTAGTTGTTGCTTTATGCATCATCCCCGCACCCCCAGTCGCTAGAACTACCACTCTAGATGGAAGCGTCCACACCACTCCCTCGGGAGATAGGCACCACACTCCTGATACTCCTCGGCTTGGATTTCCGTGGTCTTTTCGGATCAGATCTACGGCCATCCAGTTCTCTAATATCGTTAGATTTGAATCAGACTCGTCCGAGGCTACTTCCGCCAAAGCACGTTCTATCTCAGCACCAGTTCTGTCTCTAGTATGAAAAATCCTAGCTCCACTATGGCCTCCTTCTATAGCCAGGTCATATTCTCCCGAGGAATTATGATCAAACTCCACTCCATGTTCAATCAAATCCCTAATTCTATCCGAGGCCTCTGAGATAACACTCCTGACTACTCTCTCATCACACAGTCCTGAACCGGCCTCCAGGGTATCTCTGACGTGTGACTCCAATCCATCTAAATCATTAGGATCCAATACGCCAGCTATCCCTCCCTGTGCCCAATTAGTGGATGAAGTCGAAACCTCCTTCTTGGTAACAACTGCAACGCTAAGCCCAGATCTAGCGCATTCAACCGCTAAGAATAGTCCCGCTATTCCGGAGCCTATCACCGCAACATCAACAGGCGCGAGATTCACTTCTCCATTCTCGCCGTTCACAAGATACCCACGACGACCCCCCCTAGAATCTTCTCCATTAATGATCCTCCGCGGCGGAGTGATGAATACTTCGGAACCGTTGTGCTGAACCGTAGGAAGCCTCAACATTGATAGGCGTAAAGGCGGGGAGGTCATGAATGGTGTCAGCGGGAAATTTTCCCGATACTAAGGTGATGGGATGCATCTCAAAAGAATAGAAGTCGAGAACTTCAAATCATTTGGCGGTGACATGGTAATCCCATTTGATAAGGGATTCACAGCTATTACTGGCCCCAACGGCAGTGGAAAATCCAATTCTGGCGATGCCATACAGTTTGTATTGGGCCCCAAGTCAACCAAGGCACTCAGGGCGTCCAATGTGTCCGAGCTTATCTTCAACGGAGGAGGCAGGGGAAAGGCCGCTAAGCACATGTCAGTCACCCTTGTCTTTGCTAATGTGCCCGAACACGATGGTAGGAGGCGTCTGAGAATCGAGGAAGACGAGGTGTCTTTTACCAGATCTGTGAGGTTAAACAGAAAGGGAGACCCAATCTCTTCCTTCAGAATAGGCGATAAATCATCCACTGCAACAGAGATGCGAAGAGTTCTCGCAGAAGCTGGTCTCAGAGGGGATGGCTACAACATAGTACTACAAGGCGATGTTACAAACCTAGCTACCATGACTCCGCACAAGAGAAGAGGGGTTCTGGAAGACGTCGCCGGCGTCACTGCTTATGATGATGAAATCAGAAGAGCTACGACCCAGAGAAAGCACGTCGAAAGTAGCATAGAGACAATTGATCTTCTTGAAGACGACAAGAAGAAGCAACTCAAACAACTCTCCAAGGAGAGGGAGCAGGCACTCAAGTACAAGGAAATTAAAGAGGAATTCGACAAGTCCAGAGTGACTCTTTATCAATCCAGATATAGGAATCGTCTCGACGAGGTAAGCCTTCTGGGCAACGAGAGAACTGATTATTCCGAGAGGGTCAAGGGCCTAGGTGGCTCCCTAGCGGATGGAAACAAGAAACTCGACTCATTCGACACAGAATTGGTTTCGGTCGAGTCCGAATTGAGACAAGCCCTAGCTGGAGACGCTCAGAGAATTATGGAGAGTATCCGTCAACATGAGATAGAAATAGAAACAGGATCAGATAGAATCGGCGACCAAAGAAAGATTATCTCAAATTCAAAGGAAGAAACATCAACTCTCCAAAAGGAGCTAGAAAGGGCTTTGAAAGCCAAAAATGAAGCTAACGACAAACTCCGTTCTGCCAAGGAATCACTAGATGAGTCTGAGCAGTCACTTATCGATTCCGCCAAGGAAGAGGCAGATGCCAGGAAGGCCATAGAATCAGGGGACAAGTTCGCTAGAGATCTAAATAGGGCTCTAGGAAAGGCTAGTGACAGAGTTTCTGAGGCTCAAGATGCATACGCGCAGGCACAATTGGAATCTGACAGGGCCGAGCAGGTATCTCAATTGGCCTCAGAGAATCTAGCCGATCTCGAGGAAAAGTTCGAGGAAGCAACAATGATTAGGGATGATCTAGATCTAGTTGGCGAAGATATTCATAACTCCGAGCCAGAATCTGACAGGTCCTCATTAGCTGATGACCTAAGGAGGCTCCAAAAGCAAGAATCCGAACTCAGAACTGATAGGGATAGAGCAGAGATTAGACTTAGGGATGCTGAAAGAGAACTCAGTAAAGCCAGAGCAAGGCAGGAAGCTAGATCATCAGCACCCGGATCAGCAATCACGATTGCCGCTCTAACTAAACTCAGGGAGAGTGGTCAGATTTCAGGTATTTTAGGCACTCTTGGAGAACTTACTTCGCCTAAGGACCAATCACACGAGGAGGCACTCGCAACTGCTCTTGGGAACGGCTTGAGGAGCATTGTAGTCAGGAATGACGAAGTCGCCGCAGAGTGCATCAAATGGTTAAGGCAGAATAGCGGCGGTAGGGCTACATTCCTCCCACTGAATAAGCTGAAAGTTTCTAGGCCACAGGGAAGGACCCTTATCGTAGCAAGAAACCCTGGAATAATTGGATTCGCCAAAGATCTACTGGATTACGACCAAGAGGTAGAGATTGCCGTCACCTACGCTAGTAGGAACACACTTCTGGTCCAATCAATGGAAGTGGCCAGGAACAATATGGGAGGAGTCAGGATGGTCACTCTTGACGGTTCGTTAATTGAGAGCTCCGGAGCTATGACTGGAGGCTCGAAATCACGAGGAAATCGTCCCGCATTCGGAGGTAATGCAGGCGGGCACTCAAGTATCGACAAGCATGAAAGATTGGTACAAGACGCCAACCTGCTCTACTCCACAGTAGATGCGGCATTGAGGGAGACAATGCTCAATCTTCAAGATCTCAGAAATAGAATCAACAATGTAGACGGTAGCGATCACTCGGTAAAACTGAGAAACTGGAAGGCCGATATGGACAGAGCCATCAAATCCCTCTCAGAGATAGAAAAGAGGATGAATATCTCCAGAGCCGAGTTCGAAACCTGTGAAGGGACAAAGTCTCTGAAAATCTCTGATGCCGAGAAGGCCAGAGTCGATTTAGAGTCAGCGCTTCAGAATCGCACAGATGCGGCAGAAGCCCTACAAGACAATACACCAGATCACCTATCCCAGATACTCAGGGCGGCCGAGAGAAAGAGGACAGAGGCCGAGAGGACTAAGCTATCTTGCGAGTCATCAATATCAACAAACGAGAGCCAGATCGTTTTGATGAATCAAAGAGTCTCGGACATCGAAACTAGAATCTCCAAGCAAAAAGAGGAAATCGTTCTGGCAGAAGCATCAATATCACAACTAGAGCTATCCATATCAACTTCAAAATCAGAGCTCATTGAACTGAAGGGCAAGTCAGAGCAATTCGATGAAGAGCACCAGATCCTCACAAACAGAAGGGACCAGCTTGTAGGCGAGAGGGCCAGTCTGAGGGCCACACTAGACCAACTTTCGAAAGAGAGAGAAACCATCAAGTCAAGAATCAATGAACTCAATTCTCAGATTAGGCAGAAGGCCATACTAGCAGAGGAAACTGCAGAGGAGCTAGCAGATGCTGGAGTGGCCATTCCTTCCGAAGATATCCAACTACCAACAATTGCCGAGGCGGAGCGAGCGATGCAGGGGCTCGAACGCCGTCTCGGCAACCTTGGTAATGTGAATATGCTGGCCATAGATCAGTATGATGAGACTGCCGAGAGGATTTCTGCCCTCATAGAAGATGGGAAAACCCTACGATCTCGAAGAGATCACTTGGTCAGTATAGCCGAACAGCTAGAAGACGAGAGGAAAACCAGATTCATGACTGTTTTCGAACATGTCAACAATAATTTCAGCAGAGTATACGAAATACTACAGCCATCCGGCTCCGGAAAACTAAGGCTGGAAAACTCGAAGAATCCTTTCGAAGGAGGATTAGAGATGGCCTGTGTGCCTCCGGGCAAGAGTAGGAATACTCGTAGATCAGCACTATCCGGAGGAGAGAAGTCAATGGCCGCCCTAGCTCTTATTTTTGCTATTCAAGATTACGAACCAAGTCCGTTCTACTACTTCGATGAAGTGGATCAGAACCTAGATCCATTCAATTCAGGTAGAATAGCTACTCTCTGCAGAATAAGGAGTGAAAGAGCCCAGTTCATCATGGTGACTCTGAGAAAGGTAAGCCTATCTCTGGCTGACCATCATATCGGCATAACTCATGCTGGAGATGGATGTAGCAGGAGAATAACGGACTTCGATAGGGCTGCCGCTATAGAACTCAGTGAGGAGCTAGAAGCTGAGAAAAAGGCCCAGGAGGAATCTAAGGCGGAGAAAGAAGCTATGCCAGATTTACCTGATCCGCAGAATATGCCAAAAGTTCCTGAACCTCTCGGAACCCCAGTCAGTTTAGGAGGCCTGGCAGAAAGAGCAGGTGTCGAAACCGAGTCAGAAAACCTCGGACCCGCAACCCTTGAAGAAGACTCAGTCATAGGCTCACTCAGGGAGAGAACCGGTGACTGGACTGAAGATATCGTTGAGAAAGAAAAGGTAATTTTTCATGATAATGATGATACTGAAGAGGCTATGGGGGACCTGCCGAATCAACAAGTAGATGCCAGCGAGGTGTGAAGATGGCGGTTCTAGATGGTCAGGCGATGAGGGACGATATCGTCTCAAGACTACTGGGCGGGGAGCCAGACTTAGCAACTAGTAAGTATCTGGATAGAATTTCTGAATTGGCCAGTATGGAAGAGGCTGAGCACCAATTTCTAATCGATCCATTCGACAGGTCAGTAGCTCTAGTTTTTCAGATGTTTCAGAGCACTGATTTAGATCCGTGGGATGTAGATCTTTCCAGCTTCTTGGAAATGTTTTCAAAGAGGATAGAGGCCTCCGAGAATATCGATTTACCAACATGCGGTAGGCTGATTAGAATGGCTTGGTCAATACTACGGAGTCAAGCTTCCGCACTAATCGAGAAGCAGGAGAGAGCATTCGATTTCGAGGAGGAGGATACATGGGATTTCGAAGGAGGTTGGGAAACCGATTTCGATGACGAGGATTACAACTTCTCAGTGGGGGTGTTATCTGGCGCTGCCGACAATGTACTTCCCACTATCTTCGAAGGCAGGGTTCATCGTGACGAAGGGCGCCCAGTAACTCTTGGGGAACTACTGATGGGCCTACAGGAAGCAGGTAGGTTGGCAGAGGAGCAAAGGACTAGGGAGAGAATAGCGCAGGAGAGGAGAGAGGCTCTTTCTACTGCTCGTGAGAGATTCAAGGGAAGCCTACACATCGAAGATCTAGAGGGAGATTTGGAAAGGACCTGGTACGCATTGAAGAACAGGGCTATCTCAAAGAACGAGTCTGTTGGTCTTCGAGAGGTATCCGAGGAGTTGATGGCAATGGCTCTGGATTCTGGTGTCGAACAAGGGGAAGCCAAAGCAGAGGCCCAAGTGACTGCATTAGTTTCTGCACTATTTCTTACCAACAGGGGGTATACCGAATTATCTCAGGAGCCAGGCAGGAACGGCAAGGTAAATTTGGTTCCGTTATGGGGAGATGATGATAGCTTCTCTGAGCTAACTGCAAAGCTCCATCCTGGAGAGGTCAAGGGAGTGGGATTCAATGAGTGAAGGGACAAGTCTACCTACTCTCCTCGAGGCTATTCTTTTTGGAGCTGGGAGATCAATGTCAGTAGATGAGCTAGCATCTCTCCTTTCCATGAGGAACTTCCAAATCTCAGAGGGATTGGGAGAATTGAAAACTATCATGGATTCCAGGAAAAACTCAGCTCTACAATTGACAGACGTTTCAGGAAGGTGGATAATTGAGGTCAAGCCAGACATCTCTCCTTCTTTGCCTGAGTCTTTCAAACCAGAAATCCCGCAAAGACTTCTCCCAGCGGCGGCTTTGATTGCTTATCATCAACCAATGCCCCAGGCTCAGTTGCGCGATATGCTCGGACCCAAGGCTTATGATCACGTCAGAGACCTAGCAAGCCTTGGACTGATCGACAAGAGAAGAGATGGCCTCACTAGGAGGCTAACTACCACTAGGAGATTCGCAGAGTACTTCGGATGTCCAGAAATTGAATACCGAAAGGTCAGAGCGTGGTTCAGAGACGAAGCGTCCAAACTAGGTTTGACAAGTGCCCAATTAGCGGCTTCTCTCGCCCCAGATGAACAGATGACTATTTCTGAGTTTACTGGAGAGGGTGGAGAAAGAGAAATCGATGCTCAGGCCGAAGAGTGATCTACCATCCATGAGTCTTCCCAGATCCTCGATGGCCAATTATTCTAGGACTCCCCCAAGGAATTCCATTCTCGTGATCTAGGTTCCAACTTTCTTCGGAACCTTCCCATAGCATCCTTCTTCCTTGTTCGGAGATAATCTCGGACTTTCTTTTTCTGCTCAATTCTGACCAGCTAGGCAGATTGTCACCAGCCTCTTTGATCAAATCAGCCTTCTCTCCAAGTGTTGATGAGCTTAGCCGAGCCATCCATTCGTCATCAAGTGGTTGACTCGCTGGCCTCGGCCATCTGAAACTGCCGTCCGGCTTCGAAACAACATCAGGATTCATATGGTCCGAGACAATTGAAACTCCAGCTC
>DALF01000012.1 GCA_002499345.1 Euryarchaeota archaeon UBA170
AAGACTTACTTTATGCTCTGCATGATTAATCAAGGTCCCCTTGGCTCCCCTCTCAATGGCGGTCTCAGGATGTATCCACCCTGTATTGGAACCGAAACCTATCGGATCCAAATGCTGACACCAAACTTCCAATTTTGGTGCCGCCTCAACGACTTTTGAAAGGTCCAGCGAGGAGACTGCGGCCACTAGTCTGACGTCGGTATCGATTGACTCCATGATACGTGCCAGTTGCTCTGCAGACGGTCCCTGCGCACTCCGATATGTCTTGAAATTGACGATAATTAGAGGGGATGTCATAGTTGCGGGAAGACAGTGGAAGATTTGAACTAGTCCCAAACAAATTCCACTAATCAGCTGAATACAGAGAGGAGGTTGAAATCGGAATAATGAAAAATTAAGAATTAGACATCTAGTTTCATCAGGGATCGTAGTATGGATTCAAAGATTATTTTGGCCCCGATTGGAGGTACTGCCATTCCTATCTGTTTACGTACACTGGTAGAGCCACCAACAAACTCATAATAATCGGGGAATGTCTGTAATCGGGCCCTTTCCCGATTTGTTAGTGCACGATTTTCAGACCAATGATAGCCATGAGTGCCCCCTCCTCCGGAACCTGTGACGGTGTAAGCAGGCAAGTCTGGATGCATTCGCCTGTAAATATTGGAAAGTCTTGCGCCTTTGACATTCAGTCGCAATCTTTGGGGAACGTTCTCTGACCAAGCATTGTCTCCTGGCTTGATATAGCTAAGACGCTCTTGGACGTGCCTTTGAAGGGGACGGACATTATTGTGTGTCGCAGATTTTGGTATTTTTGGTTCTAGAATGGCCTGAGAGCATGTTATTGGATTGTCTTTAGTGATTGGTTCGGGATGAGAAAAATCAAGATTTAGATCTTTTCTAATTCCAACTATTATGTACCTGTGACGCATCTGTGGAACTCCGTATTGTTCGAAGAAATAGTGATTTACATGTAACTCATATCCCCTACCGGCTTTCTCCAGGTCTGCAATTATCATCTTCCAAGCTTCGCCGCCATTAGCCCCTTTGATTCCACTTACATTCTCAGCCACGAAAACCATAGGATTGTGTTCATTTATGACTTTCACACCGAATCGGTAAAGCAGTCCAAACTTACCATTTATGCCCTTGCTCTCTCCGACAATACTGAAGTCATTGCAGGGAAATCCAAATGCAAGAATATCTATCTCAGGGAGGGAATTAATATCTAAATCTTTGACATCACAGTGATACACACTTTGCGGGGAATCGGGACAAATATTTCTCCTAAACGTCTCACAACTATCAAAGTCGTAGTCAGTTGCCCATTTATGAGAGAATCCATATTCGACCCCTTCATGATCTATTTTGGCCATTTTGGCACCCATGGACATTCCCCCGGGACCGCAGAAAAGTTCACCCATACTGAACTGCATGGAAGTCAATAGCTAGGGAGGTACTTAGTAAAAATGGACATCTCTAAGAAGTGATGAAAGCGTATTAATTTGAATTTGCGACTACTTGTCCCACCATTTTACTGCTTGGTGGCACCTCAAATCCTTCTCCGACTATACAAGATTCGAGGTTTGCGCCTTCACCAACTGTGGCACCGTCTAGAATTACTGAATCACTAAGCTTTGCTCCTGGAGAAATTACGACCCCCTTTCCGATCGAACAATTCTCGACTATACCATTGCAGACTGATCCATCTCCAAACCAGTTTCCACCTTCTCGGCGACCGGTAGAGAATCGATTATTCAGAATGCAAACTCTTGCTGCCTCGATGAAGGAGGGAGGCGTTCCGGCATCTACGAAGTAACCCTCGAAGACGAGTCCGGACATATTGCCTGCCTCAGCGATTCTGGGAAAAATCTCCCTTTCCATGCTGAATTTTCCATCGGGCAGAGAGTTCAGTACGTCTCTCTCAAGAATCGAACAACCCGCATTTATGAGTTTAGAAAACTCAGTCCCTCTCTTGGGTTTCTCTTGGAACCTTCTGATCATTCCCAAGTCATCTAAATCACAGACTCCGAATCTACTTGGGTCTTCAACCTCCCACAGTGATAAGGTAGCCTTGGCACCGGTTTTCTGATGGTGTGCAAGCAGAGATCTGACATCGACACTGGAAATAAGATCCCCGTTCAGAATGGCTACTGGACCTGTTCCGGTTAGCTTGGAGATAGCATGAGCGACCGCCCCCCCTGTTCCGAGAGGTTCCGATTCAATGGATAGAGAAATATCATACGAAGTCGCCCCTGAGTCGGAGAATTGTACTATTTCATCGAGACCGTAGCCAGCCGCCACTACTACTCTGTCCACCAAATCCTCTGGGACACATTCTACAACTCTTTCTAAGAGAGTTTTGTCAAGAATTCGCAGGAGTGGCTTGGCCCTTCCCTCAGTTAATGGACGAAGTCTAGTACCCAAACCACCTGCCAGAACCAGTACGTCCATGGTAGCCGGGCGAGGCGAAACTGTTTGAGCGCTTCGCGTACTTGACTAGGTGCTAGCTAGCGCATCCTTCAAAGACGGAGTGGCGGTGGGGGACTCGTAACATGAACATACACGAGTATCAAGCGAAGGAAATATTCCGTGAATTCGGAGTGAGGGTGCTAGAAGGAGTTCATTGCAGGAGCGTGTCTGAAGCTCTTGCCGCGTATGACTCATTGGGATCCAAGGTTGTTGCTGTAAAGAGTCAGATTCATGCCGGAGGAAGAGGAAAGGGGACACTGTATGATCCAGAATCTGGAGATGAAATCATGAAAGGGGGCGTTAAAATTGCCTTTTCCAAGAATGATGTTGAAGAGTTCTCAAGAAATATTTGTGGCAATCTTCTGGTAACAAAGCAGACCGGGGCAGAGGGGAAGATAGTCAGCAACATGTACGTGGAGTCTGGTTGCGACATTGACCACGAATTCTATCTTGCCATTCTAGTAGATAGGGACAGAAAATCTATTCTTGTTATGGCCTCAACAGAAGGAGGAGTAGATATCGAAGAGGTGGCTGAGAATAACCCGGAGGCAATTCATAAAATATGGGCGGATTCTTCCCTGGGCCTCCTTGAGGAGGACTGTGCCTCTCTATCAAAGTCGCTGGGATTGACTGGAGATTCATCTAAAGAGATGATTGAGATGTTGGGTTCTCTTTACAGGATGTTTGTTGAGAGGGACTGCTCGATGATAGAGATAAACCCCCTTGTAAGAACCAAGACTGGCTCTATGGTGGCTCTAGATGCCAAGGTAGGGCTAGATGAGAATGCCAACTTCAGGCACCCTTGGAGAGATGATGTCAGAGACCTTTCCGAAGAAGAGGATGTGGAAATAAGAGCCAATGACCTAGGACTTTCATATGTTAAATTAGATGGAAATATAGGGTGTTTGGTCAATGGTGCTGGCCTTGCTATGGCATCAATGGATGTGATCAAACTTTACGGTGGAGAACCTGCAAATTTCTTAGACATAGGTGGAGGTGCCACTAGAGAATCCATCACTGCAGCATTCCAGATAATTTTAGAGGATGAAAATGTCGAAGGGATCTTGGTGAATATCTTCGGAGGGATAATTCGTTGTGACATGGTAGCTATGAGTGTAATAGAAGCCTCGAAAGAACTGGGGTTGGAAGTGCCACTAGTAGTCCGCTTCTCTGGTACGAATCACGAAGAGGGGAAAGCAATTTTAGACAGTGGCGAAATCTCAATTCACACTGTGGGCTCACTCTCAGAGGGAGCTAGGAAAATCGTTGATCTGATAGGGGGTGGCAATTGATGGCTATCTGGATAAATGAAGAAAGTAAAATCTTGATACAAGGCATCACTGGCAAGCAAGGTACCTTTCATGGAACGAGAATGGTCCGATACAACACCAATGTAGTAGGAGGAGTCACTCCTGGCAAGGGAGGACAGGAGGTTGATTTGGATGGGCATCAGGTACCAGTATTCGACAGTATGATGGAAGCGGTATCTGAAACGGGAGCGGATGTGAGTGCCATATATGTCCCGGCAAGATTTGCCGCCGCCGCGATTCATGAGGCCGCCGAGGCATTCAATGAGAATGGTGGCGGACTTATTGTCTGCATTACGGAGGGAATTCCAACATTGGACATGATAAGGGCCGTAGACAAGGTCAACGAGTTCGAGAAAGTCAGACTGATTGGGCCGAACTGCCCAGGCATAATATCACCTGGATTAAACGGCGGGTGCAAGGTCGGAATAATGCCTGCTTTCATCCATAAGAAAGGGCGAATTGGAATTGTCTCTAAATCTGGTACCCTCACCTATGAGGCCGTTGCACAGACAATGAGTGTGGACGAGGGACAGACCACTTGCGTGGGAATAGGGGGAGATCCCGTTAGCGGCACTGGATTCATAGATTGCCTAAGCGCCTTTGAGGAGGACCCGGATACTGTAGCAGTGGTGATGATTGGAGAGATAGGTGGTTCCGCAGAAGAAGAGGCGGCAGAGTGGGTTTGTGATAACATGAGCAAACCCGTAATCGGATTTGTGGCTGGCTCAACGGCGCCCCCTGGCAAGAGGATGGGGCATGCGGGTGCCATAATTTCTGGGGGCAAGGGGACAGCCGCTGAGAAATTCGCGGCTTTTGAGAAAGCAGGAATACATGTGGCCAGGGATCCCTCTGAAATTGGACAGGTCCTAGTTGGGGCATTGATTGAAGCCGGATTGCGAGAGTCTTAGGTGTATGATGCCCTGCGCTTCGTGAGGGAGAATCATGACTGAGCTAGATTCATTCAACGACAAGCTCCTCGAAGGAACTTCAAGGTCATTCTACCTGACACTGAAAAGACTGCCTAAATCCGTAAAGGGACAGATAGGTCTACTATATCTCCTGGCTAGAATTTCTGACACCATTGCCGATTCTGGCGATTATGGAGGGGAAGACCTCCAGCGGCTACTGGAAGATTACAATAGTAGGGCCCAGGGACATTCTGACTCTATGCCTGATTTCTCAAATCTTTCTGATATACAGAATAATCCTGCTGAGGGACTACTGCTACGTGGGGCCCATGGTCCGATTGAGCTTCTTGAGGCGGCCTCAGTAGTTGATCAAAGATTGATCAGAAAGTGCTTGAATACCATTATCAGTGGCCAGAGGATGGATTTGGAGAGATTCTCGAATAATAAAAGTGAGGTGATTCAGTCCCTACAAAGATACGAGGAGATGGATGATTATGCCTACAGGGTCGCTGGAAGCGTTGGTGAGTTCTGGACAGAAATCTGCTTGGAGCACGCCTTTGATGCTAGTCCGGAAATGAAAGAAGACATGATGTCAACGGGAGTTCGATTTGGGAAGGCACTGCAACTAATCAACATCCTGAGGGATATCCCAGAGGACTTGGAGATAGGGCGTTGCTACATCCCAACCGATGACCTTGAGAAGATTGGCTTGAGCCCTAATGATCTCCTTAGTTCAGAAAGTATCGATATCTTCAGGCCCCTGCTTGACGAATACATAGAGAAGGCTGAAGAGCACCTTGACGAAGCTGTGAGGTACATCGGCTTGTTGCCTCATAATCAATACCGCCTCAGAGGAGCCTGTATGATTCCAGTCATTATAGGAAAAAGGACTTTGAATTTACTTAGGGAGCAGAACGTTCTTGACGGAAAAAATAGAGTAAAGATAACGAGAAAAGAGATTAAGGAAATAATGAGGAATGTAATTCTGAGCCTCCCGTTTAGGAAGATGAGCATTTCGCTGTTGGAATGATGCCATTAATCAGAGCGACTGTCGTTCCCTTGTGTCGGTACTCAACACGGGGAGAGGTTCAATAGGGCCGTGTAGTCGCTCCTTGAATTAGATGTCAAAGGCTGAGGAGGTGAGGGATTCCCCAACGGTGGGATTCGTTTCTGAGCGAAGCGTTTCTCTTATCGAACCCGATATTGACTCGAAAGGAATTGATCGAGTCAGGGAAACAGTGGGAATGACCAGAGAGGCTGTCAGAGCCATTAGCATCACTGCACTGGAGGCTGTGAGAGAAGGAGCTCTCTTTATGGGCGTAATAGGAACTAGGGGAGAGCTGGTTAATCCATTCTCCCATATCGATGCCCCTATTTGGTCTGAAAATGAGGTCCCCGATAGTATCGTGGAGACTGCTTATGACTATTGCGAAGAGCTTACCAGAAGGGAGGCTGGTAATTTCTATCATTCTTTCAAGTATCTTCCCGATCTACAGAGGAGAGCTATTTGTGCCTATTACGCATTCTGCAGGAGAGCGGATGATATTGCTGACGGAGACTATGTCGATTACTTCCCCGGTGGATCTTCCGATGACCCGGAGTCTATTGACTACAGAATCAGTATCGAGAGGCTGAGCTCCGGGGATCCAGTAGTGGACAGAACTTCCTATAATGAGAAGATGTCGCAACTATTCTATTATCGTAAAAAGCTCTCCACAGCTTACGAAAATGTGACCTCCACTGACCCGATTTTCATCGCATTGAAAGATACTGTCAGGAAATTTGGCATTCAGAGGCAAGAGCTTGACGATATGATAAGCGGAATGGAAGATGATTTTCATAGGAACCGATACGAAACATTCGAGGATCTATACGCGTACTGCTACAGAGTTGCGTCTACAGTTGGCTTGGTTTGTATCGAGATTTATGGATACGATGACCCTATGGCTGTCGAATATGCTGAAGCCTGGGGAATCTACATGCAGTTAACGAACATCCTTCGGGATGTCGCTGAGGATGCCGCAAGGAACAGAATCTATCTTCCAACCGAAGATTTGGCTAGATTCGGAATTACGCCCGAAGATGTTCTTGAGGGCTCCAATGTTGTCGATCATCCGGGATGGAAACCATTCGTTGAGGACTTCATAGAGCAAGCTGAGAGGTATCGGGAGAGGGCCTTCAAGCTATTGCCGATGCTGGATAAAGGATCAAGGTACTCTCCCGCTGCAATGGCTAAGTTTTACGAGTCGATAATGGCTAAGATCAAGAAGAAGGGAGGAGATGTTTTCACTGAGAGGATACAACTTTCGAAATCCGAGAAAATAGCTCTTGCCGGTTATGTTTACGCGAGATACCGGTTCTTGGCGGTATAGATAAGGCATGTTAAGGCCGTTTGAAGGCAAAGAAGTATTGAGTGAGTCACTAGAGGCGGTAATATGAGAGTGGCGGTTCTCCTGGAGGATAGGTGCAAGCCCAATAGTAATGCATTTACCTATCTGAAGAAATATTCTGCCTTGTGCGAAAGGGAATGCATACAGTTCGAGGGCGACAAATGCAAAATTCTAGAATCGGCATGCCCGGTATGCTTCAACAGAGCCAGACACTGCCCAGATAATGCCGTAATTGTGATAAATCTGCCAGAGGAACTAGATTCCGAAATGTCTCATTGCTATGGCGAGAATGGATTCAGACTGTTCCGTCTCCCTGCTCCAAGACAGGAGCAGGTAGTAGGGATACTGGGGCCGAACGGAATGGGCAAGTCAACAGCTGTCAATCTACTATCGGGCAGTATTACTCCAAATTTAGGAGATTGGAGTGATAGATCACCTGATTGGGACGATGTTATTACCACATTCCCGAGAGGAGAATTGAGGGACTATTTGGCCCTATTGGCAGAGGAAGGAGTCAGCATTGCCGTGAAACCGCAATACATCGATAAGCTTCCTAAAATTTTCGAGGGAGAAGTCAGTGAGTTGCTCGAGAGAGTGGACGATAGGGGAGAGATCGAAAAATACTCCGAAGCATTGGGAATCACGCACATACTATCTAGAAAGCTCGGCTCCCTGTCCGGAGGGGAACTACAGAGAGTCGCCCTTTGTGCAACTCTGCTCAAGGAGGCAGACGTATATTTCTTCGATGAGCCATCATCATATCTTGACATATACGAAAGGATGAGGATGGTCAGAATTATCCAAGATCTCTCCTCCATGGGAAAGCGCGTCCTGGTCGTTGAACACGATTTGGCGATACTGGATGTCCTTTGCGACCTGCTTCACGTAGTTTACGGCGAAAGAGCCGCGTATGGGATCTTTACTCCGCCTAGAACAACTAGAACGGCGATAAACGCGTATCTGGATGGGTATCTGCCCGAGGAGAATGTGAGAATTAGAAACAAGCCTATCAAATTCGTCAGAGGCAGGACTAGAGGAGAAGATATTGGACTACCCATTCTAAAATGGGGGGATATGGAGAAGACAATGGGTGATTTTCAGCTGACGACTGGACAGGGACAGGTAAGATCGGCCGAGGTCATTGGGGTAGTCGGACCAAATGCAACTGGAAAGACGACCATGGTCAAGATGATCGCAGGGGAGCTGGAGCCCGATCAGGGCTGGTGCACCATGGAAGCGGCGGTTTCATACAAGCCCCAGCATGTCTCCACTGACTTCGAGGGAAGCGTACAGCTGTGGATGGACGTCGAAATCGGCACCAAGTGGCGATCGGGAGAGTTTCATACCCAAGTCATCAGACCCCTTCAGATAGACAAGATGCTGGACTTGGATGCATCAAGGCTATCCGGGGGAGAGTTACAGGCTGTCAGCATAGCCATATGTCTTGGCAAGGAGGCCGATCTGTATCTCTTAGATGAGCCGAGTGCCCATTTAGACGCAAATGCCAGAATGGAGGCAGCTAAGGCAATCAAGAGGACCATGGAGGGTAACGAAAAGGCGGCCATGGTGATAGATCATGATATTTACTTCGTGGACATAGTGAGTGACTCACTACTGGTTTTTGAAGGCGAAGGAGGGAAACAAGGTCACGCAGTCGGGCCGCTCAGTCTGAGAAAAGGCATGAATAGATTCCTTTCCGGTGTGGAAGTGACATTCAGAAGAGACCATGAGTCAAAGCGCCCGAGAATAA
Organism: Euryarchaeota archaeon UBA170; assembly: GCA_002499345.1. GTDB lineage: Archaea > Thermoplasmatota > Poseidoniia > Poseidoniales > Thalassarchaeaceae > MGIIb-O5. The sequence continues at coordinate 8,831 of DALF01000012.1, forward strand.
ACAAACCGGGCAGTGTCAAGGACAGGGAACAGAAGGCCAATGGAGAATACTTCTATTCTGATTAGATATCCATTGGATTATTGAAGGTGCATGGAGGCGATTAATTGTGAGCGAGGAGGGGGAGTCGATTCCGGAGGACGTTGAAATCGTAGAAGAGGATGAATTGGAGGGTCTGAAAATGAGGGTTGCTGAGCTCGAGCAAGAGCTACAGTACTATGCGGCAGATATAGCAAATATGAGGCAGAAATCGGCGAAGGAGCGGTCTCGAGCTATCAGGTTCGGTTCATCTTCCCTAGCTGGAAAAATACTCCCGCTATTGAGTGGACTGGAGAGGGCAATATCCCTATCAGAGGGAGAGAGTGGTGAAGGATTCTTGGAGGGTACAAAGATGACTCTGCGAGGATTCAAGGCTGCTTTGGAGTCTGAAGGAGTGACTCATATAGAGTCATTAGGAAAGCAATTCGATCCAACTAAAATGGAAGCTGTCGCCATGCTTCCCGCAACAAATGGAATCGCCCCGGGAGTGGTGATTGAGGTGATTGAGGAGGGATATATGCTTCATGAAAGGGTCCTTAGGGCGTCGAGAGTCATAGTTGCAGACTCTGACGAGGATGAGTAGCTGAATTACACTGAGTTAAACTACTAGTCCATACTATCAACTAAATATCATTTCCACTTCGTATAATTGTGTATGAACGCGGGTCTGTCCCAATCTTGATTATATCAATGATGCTAGTAAGTAGTCTAACTACCGCTGTAACCGCGCAAGAAGATTCTGATGAAGATGAGTATTTTGACTTCCACACGATTGCGTCATTGGGAGATAGTACCCTCGGATCAGATCCAACTGGTTACAGAGGTCCGTTCGCATCCGTACATGCGGCTAATTTAATGGAATTAGACTATTATGAGGGAGCAGTAGGCGGAGACAGGTCATGGACTTTGATTGAAGCGGGGAGGCATACCACGATTGCTGATAACTATAGTGAGGGTACTCTGGTAACTATTATGATTGGAGCTTGGGACTTTATCGATTCTGACGCTCAGATCGTAAAAGGAGATTACTCATTCATCTCTAATCTTGAAGAAAATATGACTATAATTCTGGATACGCTAACTGAATCTAATATTGATGTTTTAGTTTGGACATTGCCGAATATGTCGTTCCTCCCCTTTTTGACTCAAATATTTCCTACCGAGAAGCATGAATTCTTCACTGAGGCCAGTATACAATGGGCAGATACTCTGAACAGACTGGCCGATAGTTACGGCGATAATGTCCAAGTCTTCGATTTACTGAATGCATCGGACGACCTACTTCAAAATCAGGAGGCGCGAACTATCTCAGGGAACGAAGTAGTTGCCCCACCTGTCATGTGTGACAAGAATTGTATTATGATTGACTCATTACATCCAACATCAGTGGGACAAGGACTTCTTGCAAACTACATGATGGAGGCGATAAATGAGAAGTTCCCAAAATCAACAGGAGACTATCCCCTATTATCGCAGGATGAACTATTGTCTTTGGCTGATTTTAATTCATCCTCCGAGGAAGCTGTCAAATTAACAATTGAAGGAGACTTGACCCAGGCTTGTTTCGATTGGACATCAACCGGATACAGGGACATGTACATCACGATTTCAATTGATGGCGAAGACGTTGAGATTCCCAGTTATGTTGGATTCAATACTGAACAATGTAGTCAGTCCACTCATGTGATGTATACTGGCTCAAGGGTAATCAACGTGGTTACCGATATAACAAATAATTTGACACTCAATCACTTCTTCAGCATATGGGGCAAGAACCTGTCTTCGACTCAGATTATGGATCACGAAGTCGAGGAAGGCGACTCACTGGAACTGATAGTAGATCTAGTCGAATATGAGGGAGATTGGGAAAATATCCCAGTAGAAGGGGTCATATCGATTGAGATCATTTACACCTCTGCTCGAGTAGCAGAGTATCCATCTGAAGATGGCGAATCAGTACCCGGCTTCTCTGCGATTATTGCTCTTGCATCAATACTAGGTGCAATCGTAGTCTCTCGCAGGGAAGAATAACATCCTCTGGATTCATATCTTAACCCCGTTTGCGAGAGGTATGGATTTGGTTAGTAGGAAAATTCTCGCAACGATTGTTGTTTGTTCCATGCTACTTGCTGGTTGCACGAGTGAGTCTGGCGAAGATAGCCCCGAGTTAGGCGAAGAAGTAGTGGGAAATGAAGACATAGACCCACCGGTAGATGAAATTTTAGAAATTGGAGGTAGTGATTTCTGCGATGAAACCAATCAAATCCACTGCATGCTACCGTTCCCATCGGGCGCCTTCTTAGAAAGTGACGAGTCCCAAACTACCGGATATAGCCTGAGTATTGATGGTCTAGCAATTCCCGACACCCAATCCTCAGTCAGTGACAATATGGTAATTCTTGATAGGCTGGACGGGTTCAGTCCCTCGACACAAATCTTTACTGCATTCAACGAAGTTCCCAATATAACTGGAATGGCTTCACAATTTGACATTGGAATATCTACTATGGACGGACACGGCAGTGTCCTGCTCAATATGGACACTGGAGAGAAAATCCATCACTGGATAGAGCTGGATGCGCGCGCGCAACTAGGAGAGGAGACTATTCTATTCCTAAGGACGATCGAGGGTTTGGATCATGACGCTTCATATGCGGTTGGATTCAGAGGACTGTTGAGCGAAGGAGGAGAAGACATAGAACCAGCAGATGGATTCAGGGCCATAAGGGATGATGTTGAGACTGACTCGGAAAGCATAGAAGAGCAACGAGAAAACTACGAGAATGTCTTCGATAAGCTAGGGGCCGCTGGTTTCGAAAGGAGCTCGTTACAATCAGCTTGGTGGTTCCACACAGCCTCGACTGAGTCGATTCTTGAGGATATACTAATCATGAGAGACGATACTGAGCAGAGACTAGGGGATGATGGAATTGGCTGTCACATCTCAGAAGTGGAGGAAGACTTCGGAAATGACGGGACTTCTCTGAGATTAATCAGAGGTACGATTACAACGCCTCACTACATGGAAAATGAGTTCGCGAGGTCACCCTTGATGCGGAATAGTTCTGGAGACCCGGAATTCGTTGAAAACAGAGACATAGACTTCACGATGCTAATCCCGCTCTCACTAGCTGAGAATAACACATCAGGACCTTTGACAGTATTTGGGCATGGTCTTTTTGGAGATGGAGATTCATATGCAATGAATGCCAGATCAATTGCTAATGAATACCAAACCGTGGTAATTGCTACTGATTTCAAGGGTTGGAGCTCAGACGGCGATCTTGATGCCATGACTTTCGCTTTGATGGATTTGAAAGAGTTCCAGTACCAGCAGGAAAGACAGATGCAGGCAGTGATAAATCATATATCCATGGTAAGAACGATAACGGGTATTTGCTCGGATATTGAGCAGTTCAAGCACAACGGGACGAATATGATAGATGTTGATACTGTAAACTACATCGGAATATCACTCGGAGGGCTGAGAGGGCCCTCGCTGCTAGCCTTTGTTCCAGAGCTCGAGTGGGGGGTTCTTTGGGTAGGTGGCACCTCATTCACGCATCAGGTTGAGAGGTCTACTCACTATGGCTCAGATGAGTTCCCTGGGCAATTCTTCGAGCTTCTTTCAAGTGAAATCTCACTTCCTTCGAGGATTGACCGCGCTATTTCCATTGCTCTCTTACAATCGATTTGGGATTCCACGGATGGAGAGACATATCTTCCCTTCAGAGAAACTGGTTATGGAGATATCCTGAAGCCTTTCGATATGTTCTATCTAACTTCAATGATGGATGCACAAGTAACCACTCTTTCTGCTGACAGAGCTGTTAGAACTGGAAATGTCCCAGTGGTAAACGGTTCTGCTTACCATCCATTTGGAGTTGATGTTGTTGATGGTCCGATTCAAGGATCATCTGCGGCCTACTTCGATGGAGATTTCCCAGCTCTTCCTACTGGAAACACCAATGGGCCAATGTGGCATCACTCTCTGGCCCACAATCTGGTTCTTGAGGTCCCAGAGGCCAAGATGATGGCATATGGATACTTAATCTCTGGAGTATTAGTTGATTACTGCGCGCCTTCATGTACTTTTGAGGGAGATTGGTGATTATCCAACTGGTTCGCCACCCTCTCCCATGAAGGCGAGTCTCCTCAGATAACCGTTCTCAATCATGAAATCTACGACGGATCTTGGCATGGTTGGTGAGAGTACCTCTAAAACTGCGTCTTCATCATCTATCGTAGACATCATCCTTGCCGTTTCCCTGACCCTCCAACCTTCGAACCTATCCCTTTCCTCCATTGGAATCTTCACCACCCTCCATTTAGAGTTAGAATAGAGTTCCAAGGAAGAGTCATCACTAGAAAGGAAAACTCCAGCCTCTCCGTGATACGATTCTGCGTGTGAGACCCAGTTTGGCGGATCATCAATATCAGGTATTGAGATAATACTCGGAGTGGTCTCGAAATCATTGGATTCTATCCAGTGTCTGATTATATTGCTACGCTCTTCATGGCTCCATGGGTTCATGAGGCTCTCTGGCCGGTTAGCAGAGCCAATTGCTATTATCAATGGAAGCTCGGGGCAATTGTTCAATCTCCATCTTTCTGCGAACTCCAACATAAACGCATGACCTCTGTGAAATGGCTGGAATCTCCCAAGAATGACTACTCCCTGGACCGGGGGTTCGGAAGGTGGGGCTGGAAAAATTTGCAATTCTAACATAAGGTCACCCGATTATTTTCTCCAATCTTTCCTCTCCGAGATGCCAAGACCTGGCCTCTAGATACTCCCTTCCAAGTAGGATTGGTGAGCTCTGCATTCTAGATTTCTCGATTATGTCAAAAAGTCCTCCTGAAAATTTCTGATGAGATTCCATTGTTGGTAGGATTCTAGGGTCGGATGATGGATCCATCGTCTCCCCAAGATTCTCTCTCCTAGTCATCCAATCGATTACCACTGATTCGATGAAAGTATCCCTATCCAAAGAAGAAATAGTATTCTTGAATTCGTCCCACACTCTTGGCATCAGGAATACTTCAGTGCTCCTGACACTGGAGTCAAGACTGGGTTCCACATATAGGAAAAGTCTAGCATCCCAGCATCTCCATTCACCCAATGATGACCAATGGCAAAGTAGTAGCAAAAGCTCTGTTTTCTTCTCAATAGGGATGTCTTGTTTTTCCAGTATGGAGTCAGGATCAATTTCTCCAACACTATCAAGCCATTCCAGTATCTCTCCTTCTAGATCGACATCAAACTGCCTTGAATTGATGCCCTGGTATTCTGGCCTTGTTCCCCTTAGCGACATTTTCTCCATCCCCTCAAGTATTGAACCAACTGGCAAGGATAGGATTGAATCTAGAGATTTGGAGTCAATCAAAGACAGTATGACGTCTGGCATATGTATCCGTGGCATTACCAATCGGCAATGTGGCATGAACCCTCGCTCGCACGACTATGAGCAATTTTCTCCACCGAATTCAATAAGTTGGTCCTTGCGTAGCACGAATAATACCTTGGAGGGTGGTGACTTGGCAACTATAGAAGAGCAGATTAAGTCACTGGAGGAGGAAATCTCCAAGACCAAGTATAACAAGGCTACTCAGGGCCATATCGGACGATTAAAAGCTAAGATTGCTTCATTGAAAGAGAGGAAGGAGAAGGCTGTAGCTCATGCTAAGAAGAGTGGGTCGAGTGCTGGTTTTGAGGTCAAGAAGTCTGGCGATGCCTCGGTTTCACTCGTAGGATTCCCCAGCGTAGGTAAGTCTAGTCTCATCTCTCAACTGACTGGTGCTGAATCAGAGACCGGTGAATTCGCTTTCACAACTCTGACTTGCATCCCAGGGGTTCTTGACCACAGAGGGGCCAAGATACAGATTCTAGATCTTCCTGGTTTGATTAAAGGAGCCTCCGAGGGGAAGGGGAGAGGCAGGGAAATACTCAATGTAATCAGGGGTTCTGATATGGTGCTTTACGTTGTTGACCCGTTTCAAGACTCTCACTTCGACATCCTAGACAGAGAGTTGTGGATGGCAGGAATGAGATTGAACCAATCTGAACCACAAGTTTTCATTACCAGAACAAAAAGAGGTGGGATAGTAGTCAGATCCACGGTTAAACAAACTAATCTTTCAGATGAGGAAATCCAAGGAATAATTCGTAGCTTTGGGATTGTTTCTGCTACTGTGACGCTTCGAACGGATGTCACGGACGATCATATTGTAGACACTTTGGCAGGAAATAGAATCTACAGTAGAGCAGTGGTTGTCGTCAATAAAATCGATTTAGCGACAGAAGAAGATCTGGAGAGAACTAGGAAAATGCTACCTGAAGGATGGCCGATTCTGGAGGTTTCGGCTAAGACAGGAGAGGGTATTGAAAATATGAAGGACTTCATCTTCGATAATCTTCACTTTATGTCTATTTTCCTGAAGCCCCAAGGCCAAGAAGCAGATATGATTGAGCCCCTTATAGTCAAAGACACGTCTACCGTTAGGGACGTGTGTGCAAAACTACACAGAGATTTCGTCAGAAAATTCAGATATGCTAGGGTCAAGGGGCCCAGTGCGAAATTCGATTGGCAGCGGGTCGGGTTAGATCATCAACTATCTGATGAGGATATTTTAACCATTATTCTCAGAAAGGCCTAGGCGATGTATTGACCTATGAAACCCTCACGCGCTAGCATGGAGGCCGGTATGGGAGACCTACTTCCTCGGGCCGAGCTTAGAGGCTTAATAGAGCATCTAAGAGGCAGGGTCTTGCTCTTAGTAGCTATTTTTGGAGTTGGTTTCATTGGTGGATATCCACTTGCTGGCAGGGCGATAGAGATGCTTCTGGATTCCTCTTCTTACAGGCCCGATGGTGTTGAAGTGATAATTCTACATCCAATGGAGGCGGTCCTACTAAGATTGAGGATAGGGGTTCAGCTAGGTGCGATCATGTCTGGACTTTTCTTCATTTGCGACTTGTCATGGAATGGTAGGAAGATTTTTGCAACTGCTAAGAGGTCTGAAATCAAAGAAGAAAGTAGATTTGGCGGGTTCATATTAGTTGTAATTTCAGCATTGTCACTAGCCTGTATCGGAGCCCTATACTCTCATGAGGTACTAGTGCCCCTACTTCTTGAGTACCTCTCTGAAGATGCTTCTTCTGCTAATCTGAGTTCCACTTGGCAATTGCAATCATGGGTTGGTTTCGTCAGTGGCCTTTATTTCGCATCGATTTTTGGCTTCCAGGTCCCCATTGTCATGCTCATACTACTCAGGTACGGAGTTGTGAGCAATGATGGCATCAAGAAGAATAGAGGCGTACTGTGGTTCCTAGGTATGTCTTTTGGGGCATTTCTATCCCCACCAGATCCATTATCGATGTTCCTAGTTGCTGGCCCCATCCTAATTCTCATAGAGCTGGCACTAATACTTGATAGCTTAACTAGGAATCAGTAGAGATTCCACGGTTCTTAGCGTCTTCAGCCCTTGCGTCGGCACGTCCCTGTTCGATGTCTACATACCTCATGAGGAACACACCGATAGCGATTAGCACAGCGATACTGAGTACGCCTACCCTGCTGTCGAACATTATGGTCATGGTAGCATAGAGTAGTGGTCCTACGGCGGCGGCGACCTTTCCGAAGAATCCGAAGAATCCGAAGAACTCCGTACTTCTAGTCTCTGGAATCATCTGTCCGAAGATACTTCTAGAGAGTCCTTGAGAACCTCCGAAAAGAGTTCCAATCATGCATCCCAGAATAAGGAATTGCATACCAATTGCTATCCCTAGAGGCTCCCAAACGTGTTCCCTTACAGTCTCTGGAATTACATCCAGAGCCCCGTCTCCTAGACTAGTGGGGTGATCGATCCCGACATCTGATGAGCCATCAAGAGGCCCTCCTGATACACTGATACTGAACCTTGACTCGGATATTGATGCTAATATTAATGCTACATCGCCCTCGACCGGGAAGAGTAGTTTATCGTCAGAGTCATCATAGCCATCCGCCCATTTGTACGTGTTAGTTTTATCATCAAACTCTACTGGAAGCATGCCTGAGAAGTCACTAGCCCATTTCTGCTCGTCAAACTCATCATCTCCAAAGTCTAGCTTCTGTGCTATTTGGCTAGCTAAAGGATTTACTTGTACCTGATATGACTGAGATTCCTCATCCCAGTCGTACATTACCTCGAACTCTTCATGGGAATCCAGTTCTAATGGTGCGAACCCAAGAATGGCGAAACTTAGGAATAGCCACCCAATCAGTGACGCATTCAGCGCCTTCTTGGTCCCCCATGCATTGGCCAATTTAGTGAAAGCGAGCGCGCAGGGCCATGCGACGAACTGGATCGCAACTATAGTGACCATCAATTCAGTCGTTGTTACTCCCAGAACGACGGCACCGAATATTGGCCCAACTGCCCATACAGTGTTGATCGCATCTATGAAGAAGAAGTATGCCAACATATAGGTGAATAGTGTCCTGAATTTATTGTACTCCTTCAGTGTCGTCCAAACTTGCGAGTATGCTTCCCTGATGGTTGGAACTTGCTTATCATTCTCCATAGGGGGCTCTGGCACATACTTGAAAGTGATAAGTGCAAAACCGAACCACCATACTCCTGAAGAAGCCAGGCAGAATCTGATAACAGCGTCCCCTCCAACTCCCAGAACAAGTCCTAGATGTACCACAAGTAGAAGGCCGCCGCCGAGATACCCATAGGCGTAGGCCCTGTTCGAGATATCATCCATCTCATCATCAGTCCCGAGGTGCGGAAGTAACGCGTTGTAGAAGACTCCTGCTGCGTTCAGACCAATATTTGCTATGAAGTAGAAGATTAAGAGCCAAATCCACTCATTTCCAGGCAATAGGAAATCAAATCCTAGCATGAATGTAGCTCCAGCGCCTACATAGGTTAGAGTTCTGAGCCATGTCATCTTAACGGGCTTGTAATCTGCTATTACCCCCAGTGCTGGTGCGACTATGGCTACAGCCCAAGTTCCTAATGCGACTAGGTACGCGATTAATGCGTCCCCTTCCATGGTAATTCCTGCAATAGTGGTGTTCAGTCCATTGGCCTCTAGGAATAGATACGCGAACCAAGTAGGGAAAATAGCAGAGACGACACTGGTCTCAAACGCCGACTTTCCCCAATCATACATACAATATCCACGCACTTCCAATGGGTCGGACGCGCGGTCCAATTCTGCTTCTGACATGACAATACCTAAGCTCCGTAGAGGCGGAGAGGTAATGAGTATTGCCACGTCTATGTTTTTTCTCAGATTGCATTAATTGCTCCCTCACGTCCGGGGAGATTAGTAGTCACATGTGGAGCCAGCCTTCTGAGAATTCTTTGTGCGCCCTCAGACATGGGATGGTTTTTGCTGATGGGGTAGAGTTTGACATAAGGATGGATGCCGAAGGGGAGCTTGTGATTTTTCATGATGAGTTTCTTCCAGGATCTGGTTCAATAAAGCCTAGATGTATTGAGAACATCTACACTGATGATCTGAGAAAACAGGGAGTGCTGACATTTGCAGAACTGATAAAAGATCGAGAATTCCTGGAACTGTGGAAATCTGGCAGTAAGACTGTGGACATAGAGATCAAGATGCCGCATCCAGTAGTTGGAAAGGAGAATGATAGCCACCTTGCATCGATATTGGAGAGGATTCGATCTATGACTAATGATCTTGATTTACCATCTAGGTCCACTATTGTATCCAGTTTTTCTCCCAGAATAAGCAGAGTATCAAAGAATATTGGGTTTGAGATTGCAGTAACCCAGCTCGTCCCTAGAATACGTCCCTGGGGAAGGTACTGGAGAGTAAAGAGGGTTTTTGCAATTCCTCAATTCGTCATGACTTCGGTCCCTTACATAGCCAGAAAGTTCAGATCTGAAGGGATGGATTCAATTGGGATGGCATTGGAGTATCTGAAGGGCTGGGAAAAGTACAGTAGATTCGGCCCCTCTGTTGGACTTAATGGCAAGGGCCTTGAGAGATTGCACAATTCCCTGAAAGGGATGGGAGTTTTTGTTTGGCCTGCTCCTTTGGAGCTTGAGGACTCCCTTATAAGAGCTGGAGTTTCAATTGTCTCG
>DALF01000069.1 GCA_002499345.1 Euryarchaeota archaeon UBA170
GAGTGGCTCGACACGGACGGAGACGGAACTGGTGACAACGCCGATGACAACGACGACGGCGACGATTACACAGACGCATACGAGATATCCTGTGGTACAGATTCGCTTGATGCGAACTCTGTGCCATCCGACTTCGACGGCGACGATATTTGTGATGCACTAGACGATATCGACGACACAGCCGGTGACGGAGATTCCGAGACCGAGCTTGGCTGGACAAACGCAGTACCAGGATTCCCTGCTATGCTAGCCGCTATCGCACTAGTCGGCGCCGCCCTCGTGGGCCGCAGAAAGGAAGACTGAGCAATCAGTCAACGAAACCCGGCCCGGGGGGTCACCCTCCGGGTCGGGCCAAAATCACCTCCATCAGCCAAAGGGGCTGTCTTCACTGGCAATGCTGATAAGTCGACTCAATCAGGAGCAGATGATATTATGCCGGGAACCACGAGAGTTGAGATTAGGACATTGAAGGTTGGAAGGTACGTCGCTCTCGAGGAGAATGCCTACAAAATACTCAGCATGAGCAAGTCAAAGCCCGGAAAGCACGGTTCTGCAAAAGCCAGAATAGAGTTAGAAGACATCTTCACAGGGCAGAAGAAGAGCCATGTCGGAACTGTCACTGATACCATTCATGTCCCGATGATTGAGAAGGGCTCGGCTATCGTCACTCACATCCAAGGTAATGAGGTACATGCCATGGATAACAAGACGTATGAGACACTAATTCTTCCTATGGACTCGGGTCTCAACCTAGTCGCAGGGGGAGAGGTCCAGTGGATGGAAGCAATGGGCCGCTACAAGGTGACTAGGGATCACTGACCCTCAAAATCACAGCTCAAGGCCGTATTCATCGTGAATGTATAAGCGACTCACCCCAAGCCAAGTCTAGGCGATAGCATGGGCGATGTTGAAAAATCAGCCTACAGGCAACCAGTAACGGCCTCAGGCTTAGAGGCTATCGAGAAGGGAACTCTCACATGGCTCGACGAAGACATGTACAATAATCTCAATACAGGGGTACTAGAACAATACCTGGAAGAGAAGAATCTGCAAGAATCGTTCGAGATTAGCCACTGGAATACCAGAAAGGTCCTGATCGGAGTACTCATCGGTGCTCTTTTCAGTGGGGTCACGGCATATATCGGATTGAAGATAGGAATGGCTGTTTCTGCCGCATGGTATGTGGCATACTTACTGGGAATGGCACTGAAGTGGTCCCCCTCCGAGGTCAATATAGCCACCAGCGCCACCACGGGAGCTACACACGCCTCAACTGGATTCATCTTCACATTCCCTGCCATATTCCTTCTTGCGTATTCTGATTCATACCGTGTCGGAGACGGCTTCCTGATATCTTCTGTGGATACGTTACAACTTGCCTTCATAGGGATAATAGCATCCATGTTTGCTGGTTTTCTCGGTGTGATGTACTTCATAATTTTCAGAAGGGTATGGCTGGTTGAGGACCCACTGCCAATGCCTGGCTTTGAGGCTACATTGAAGATGCTAGATATTGCTTCTGACGTCAGTACGGGCGCCGCAGATGCGGCTCGCGACTCCTTGAAAACAGTAGGGGTATGGACGGTGGCTACCATGGCATTCATGTTCGTTATCGACTACCCAATACGCTGGGGGAAGAAACTAGCTGGAGCACCTAGCAGTATCGCTGACTGGGTGGCTATGACACTCTCTGGCCAGGACTGGGGGCTAGCATCCGTATACACGGAGAGGTGGATACACCAGCCTAGTAAGCTAGAGAATGGATTCGCACCATATAACGGCATCACTCCCTATTCAAGCTCAAATCCGTTCTCATACACTTTCCTGGGTATCGAACTGAGTCCCACGCTTCTGGCGATTGGCTGGTTCATGAAGTTCAGGGTTGCATTCCTTGTCAATCTAGGTTCCATTGTCGCTTGGTTCTTCTTGGTGCCCCTAGTTGTCATCCAAGACGTGCCTGTTTACGACCCCTCGCTCGGATCATATGTGAGTATCACCGAGTACTCAGAACCATCCTCCGGCATATTCTATCCAACCATACAGTGGAAGGCATTCTCATCAGTAGTTAGGACAATAGCAATCGGGGCCATTCTCGGAGGGGGCATGTTCGGTCTGATCAAGATGGCTCCAACATTCATCTCAATCTTCGGAGACATTTCCTCTGCATTCACGGGAGAGAGGGGAGATGAGTTCATAGAGAACAAGGGATGGTATGAATGGCCACTCACTCATATCCCAGTCTTCATGGTAATCTCATTCTTTGCGATGATCCTAACATTCATTGTAGGAGGGTTCCCAATACTTCCATCGGCAATATTCGCAGTAGTCCTCATTTTCACCACTTTCCTATTGGGTGCCATTGCAGTCAGGGTGATGGGAGAAACAGGAATAGAGCCGGTCTCAGGTACATCTTTCATAGTTCTCCTCATGCTACTCCTAATTTTCCTTAATCTGGACGTGGGACTGGACAAGGAGGAATCAGTCCTCATTGCCCTAGTCGGTACCACTGTTTTCGGTTCGGCCATCAGCATGAGCGGGACCGTTGTCGGCGATTACAAAAATAGCCTCTATATCGGCAACAGACCTTATCACATATCCAAAGGCAACATCATGGGAGTGGTCCCAGGGGCCATCCTCGGTGCGGCCGTAGCAATATTCCTGTCCAAACTACTCGCAGACGGGACTATAGATCTACTAGCTCCCCAAGCGAATGCATTCGCATACTTCACAACCATTCTGGCTGAGGGACAGGGGGACTGGGGCGCATTGGCCCTAGGGTTCGCCTTGGGGGCCTTCGTCGAGTGGGCCACGGGAATGGGTACGTCATTTGGTCTCGGAATGTATCTGCCAACCCCTGCGACCTTTCCAATGCTCCTCGGCGGAGCCGCTAGGGACTGGTGGGAGAAGAGGAGACTACAACCCAAGGTAGACTCAATCAGAATTGAGAAGGGGGCTCAAGAGGCAGAGAGAGGAAGGGCGCTGATGCTGCTCTACACATTCATGATCGCAGCGGGAGCACTGACGGGAGAGGCGTTCTACGGCGTGGAAGCGGCAATTCTCGCCGTCCTCGACGACCAGATAGGGACCAGCCTATCGAACTGGCCTGCAGTCAGACTCGCTGGATTCATCATACTGAACGCCATTCTGGGGGCGGCGATATACGTGCTATTCAGCAAAGCCGGTATAATCGGTCCTGGAAACGGGCCCGAGGCCCCGGAGGGCAAGGTAATGGATGCAGAGTTGGCGTGATCACATGCATGTGGAAGAAACCGCCAAACCTGTCCACTATGCACTCCTTGGTGTCGCCCTCATAGCGGTCTCAAGCGCGGGAGCCGTTCTTCAGCAAATGGAGGGGGTTCCTCCTATCCTAAAGGCCTCATGGAGGATGTATGGGACGTCATTAGTGCTACTTCCTGGATTCATCTACCAGTGGTCCAGGAATACCGAGTGGTCCATGGATAAGAGGGACAGGATGCTGATTTTTTTCTCAGCAGTTTTCCTGGCCCTCCATTTCGGTAGCTGGATATGGTCTCTAGACCATACCAGTCTCGTGCATAGCCTACTTTTCGTTACTAGTCACCCACTAGTAGTAGTAGCTTTGATGCCAATCATCGGTGCCTCAGTTAGAAGGGGGCATGTCTACGGCGCAATCATAGGTTTTCTCGGTGCGTCCATAGCACTTCTGGAGATCGAGGGAAACAATGAGGTGACATTGATCGGAGATGCCGCGGCATTCCTCGGGGCCATCACAGTTGTGGGGTACCTGATGATTGGAAGGCACCTCAGGTCTTCAAGATCCGTCCCTGTGTTCATTTACGCTTTCCCTGTTACTCTATTAGCTGGATTGATGCTTACGATTGGTTCTATTTCTCTAGAAGGGACATATCTGACTTCCACCACTCCTGAACTTAGTGCCTTTGGTTGGACCGACGTCCTTTGGCTTCCGTGGATAGCATATCTCTCCCTGGGCCCCGGCCTCTGCGGCCACACCGTTATCAATACCGCATTACGCTGGATTTCTCCAATTGTGGTGTCAGTCGCCTTGATTTTCGAGCCAGTAATTGGAGGGGTGATTGGATGGGCGATAACCGGTGATGCTTATCTTGGGACATGGACACTGATAGGTGGTCCTTTGATGCTAGTCGGGGCAATAATGGTCACTCTGGAAGAGAGTAGAAAGTCACAAAACTCAGACACGCATTCATGAACCACATACCTTTCGCACGTTTGTGAAAAAAGCACACCTTCTGGTTACGAACGACGATGGGATAGATGCTGAAGGGCTGATAGCACTAGTTTCAAGACTCCACCTAGAGGGTCATCCAGTAGTCGTTCTCGCCCCACAGAGCGAGCAGTCTGCTACAGGAATGAAACTAACACTCTCCAGCGGGATGAGCTTCAATGAGAGGAAGGACATCGCTGAGTCAATCAGAGTTAAGGGAGGGCCACCACTTAGAATGTTCTCACTGGATGGCAGCCCATGCGATTGCGTAATCGTCGCTCTTGAGGGGGGGTTGAAATCCTGGGCCCCAGAAATAAATCCCATGCTCTGCATCTCTGGAATTAACCATGGCCCAAATCTTTCTGTAGACGTACTTCACTCAGGTACCGTTTCAGCTGCGAGAGAGGCCTCTCTATATGGAATGCCAGCAATCGCCACTAGCCTAGCGACCTACAAGCATAGAAACTTCGACGACTCTCTCGAAGTCATATTGGCACTGGTCTCCAAGTGTGAAAAATCACTGCCCAAAACTCTTCCTAATTTACTCAGGCCAAAAGGAACTGGAAATAAGCCATCAGGGAACGACGAAGGATCCTTGTTGAGATCATCTTTCCATCATGGTGACATATTCCTCAATGTCAATGCTCCAGAGAAGTGGAGTGGGTCAATAACCACCGTGTCCCTTGGGGCCAGATGGTACAGAAGTGCCTCAGACATGGATCAAGCCCCTGCCAAAGGTATCGAATTTGAAGTCGGAGCCGCGAAAATAGTAGAGGAAGACATTCCTCGTACAGACTGCAATGCCATAAACAGCGGAAAGGCCTCGATAACCCCACTGGGAAGCTGGCCCTCCAACCACCCCCTTGGCATCAGTCAAAGGCTGCTTGAGTCCTCCATCAGTGAGTCCCCAGACGGACTCCCCTACTGGATCTGAGAGTCCAAGATGTGATGCATTACGGAGATGCATGAGTGTCCCTGCAACCAAGTCTCACCCAGAGATAATGAGCCAATGTGAATCCCTATGTCGCCTAGCTCTAACTCCAAGTCATCCGAAAGTACAAATCCACATTTCCCCGTAAGATTGACGCTTTCGAATGCACTCCCCTTCGCATCCAGAGCATAGCAATCTATGCCTTCCAAATCCCACTCTTTCAGAGTTTGAAAAATATCCCCTCCCGACTGTCTAATTCCTCTGGAAACCTCAGTGAAGTGGCCTATGGGCGGAATGGGGGTCTTCATCAAGGATTTGAAGTGCCCTGCTATTGACCTCTCATCAGGCCTGACCCCTCTAAGTTCGCAGCCGTCGAAGAAAACTCTTCTAGGTAAGCCACCTCCCATTAAGTGGACCACTATCTGACTATTCTTTCTTATTCCATGCGATATGAAAAGTGCAGAATTGACAGCCCTCACCAAGACGTCCATACGCCCGCCACTCCCAGGTAAGTCGTTTAGGTTAAGCTTCCCTCTACTGGGGGTTCTGTTGC
The DNA here is from genome assembly GCA_002499345.1 of Euryarchaeota archaeon UBA170. Taxonomy (GTDB): domain Archaea; phylum Thermoplasmatota; class Poseidoniia; order Poseidoniales; family Thalassarchaeaceae; genus MGIIb-O5. The sequence continues at coordinate 5,707 of DALF01000069.1, forward strand.
CCACTATGGCAAACCTCCTGTCCAGAGAATCACCCCATGCCAAGCTCGGAATCATCGAAGTCCATCATGGACTGCATCTGTCTGCGGAACCGCCTATCTCCCTTCATTCCGCGCATCATTTTCTTGCTCCTGTTCCACTGCGCGAGAAGCCCTTTGACATCCTTCTCAGTCGCGCCGGAGCCTCTGGCAATTCTCCTTATCCTGCTAGATTTTAGCAATGTAGGCTCATCCTTCTCTAGCTGGGTCATCGAATCCATGATGATTCTGAATTTCTCAAGATTACTCTGCATCTGCCTTTTCTGTCCCGTACTGAGATTCCCCATGCCCCCAAACATGCTATCGGGAAGATGAGACAGTAGCTTATCCATGGTGCCAATCTTACTCATCATCTCCATCTGGGAGTACATGTCGGTCAGAGTGAACCTGCCTGACATCATCCTCTGAGTTATCCTCATTGCTTCGTCCTGGTCTAGATCTTCTGGAGTGAGATCAATCAGTCCCTTGATGTCGCCCATGCCGAGTAATCTGGATATGAAACGATCCGACTCAAACTTCTCAAGGTCCTGAATTCTTTCTCCCTCTCCCACGAAAACTATGGGCGCACCAGTAGCGGATACCGCACTAAGCGCGCCTCCCCCTCTCGCAGTACCATCTAGCTTGGTAACAATCGTCCCCGTTACGCCCACTAAGTCATGGAATGTCTGAGCTACAGGGCCGGCGGCCTGTCCCACCTGTGCGTCAATAACGAGGAACCTCTCCGTCGCATTGGCGATATCAGCTATGGAAACTAGCTCGTCCCTCAGGGAGTTATCCAAGCTATCCCTTCCTGCAGTATCGATAATCACTACGTCAGAGTTACTAAACTCCTTCAGCCCGTTTCTCACAATCTTTGTGGCATCTCCCTCGCCCGGCTCGCCATATACTCCTACTCCTGTACCCTCTAGTAACTGACAAAGCTGCTCATAAGCCCCAGGCCTGTGGGTGTCTGCCTCTATTACTGAAACTCTAACGTTATGGCGTCTTCTCCACCAATCTGCAACCTTGGCAGTAGTGGTAGTTTTTCCCTGGCCATATAGGCCAACCATCAATATCGTCTCATTGTGGGGCCTAATGTCCCTAGGTGGGCCGAGCATTCTGACCAGTTCAGTGTAGATAATATTCATTGCATGAGTCTCTAACTTAGTGCCCGGACGTGGCTCTTCCTCGACAACGCGCCTCTCCACTTTCTCAGTAAGCTCCTTTGTCTGTCTGACGTTGAAGTCCGCCTCCAAAAGGGCCCTCCGTAATGACTTACTAAGTTCCTTGAGCGTATCTTCATCAATTTCCCTCTTGCCTTTCAGAAGTCCGGCCGAACCGAGAATACGTCTCTTCAAGCCGTCCAGCGCCATGTGCTTGGGTCCCGATAGGGTGGTTTGAACATTGTCCGAGGCAGATGGACTCAAATGCCCTGTGCCATGGCGTAGCATGGCTACAGGCATGTGGCAAACCCAGGCCGCTTTCGCTATCGGCATAATCGGCGTTTTTATCGGTTGGAGGGGATCTATAGCCAAGATGACGGGTTTCTTCGACCTATCCGGCTCTGTCAAATACCTACTCTACGGTATCGTATCAGGAATGTTACTGGCATCTGCCGCTGATACGCTTATTCTATCTGGAATAATTACCGATCAAGTTAACATCATCACCGCGGGTTCATATGCTCTACTGATAGCAATTTCCGAGTCTGCATTCGTGCTTTTCCTCCTTGGGCGTCCGAGAAACGTCGCATTAAGGGCGTCCCCTCCATTTGGCTGGACTCTAGGCCTAGGAATAGGGGCCATGCAATCATCGGTTCTTGCATTCAGGCTATTTGATGAAGAACTGAACTCATCATTCTCTGGATTTTCCCTCTATTCTATTGTGATATGCCTACTCATTTCTGTTACTGCCTGCACCGGACATGCTGTATTGTCTGCATATCAAGGTGCAATGATCCTAGAGCCCAGGAGGTTGGGCCCGTTCTTCTCTACCTCAATACTCAGGGCCGCGTTGCTCCTTTCACTAATTCTTTCCATATACGCTCCTCTGATTTTAGTCGCACCGTTAACTGCGATTGTAGCCGCGTGGGCCCCGTCACAAGAAAGATGGCTGCCCTCTGGACTCACGCCCGCGGCCAGACAAGCTTACCGAAGAACAACAAGACAGTCAGAGAGGCATAGAACCGCTTCAACTTCTAGGACCAGAGGGCATATGATAAGTGAGGAAGAATAGCCAATAACCCTAGATTGAGGATTAATCGGCATGCGTATGGCGCATGATTATATTCATCCGTCCAAGGGTGGGATACTATGAGAGTCATAATTGCCGGTGCGGGAGAGGTCGGCAGGGGAGTCGCCGCCGCGCTCCGCCAAGAGCGCAGAAGCGTAGCTTTGATCGATCCAGACCCATCAGCGATTAACGAGTCCCAATACCTAGACTGCCTTTTGATAACAGGTAGTGCCTTATCGAGAGATTCTCTGATGCGGGCGGGAATTAGTGATGCTGAGATCTTAATAATGGCTACTAATGATGATATGATTAACCTACTTGGGTGCTCATTCGCTAAGAAAGTCTACAGTGAACTCGTAGGCGAGAGGAACGCCACTGGACTCAGAACGATCGCCAATATCAATGACCCCGGACTCGAGCATCCTTCTAGGGGCGCGGGCCCTCTCAGTAACTGGACTAGGGCAGACCAAATAGTGAGTGCCGCCGATGAGATTGTCGGACAACTCGCCGCCAGCCTTCTGGCTCCTTCAATAGATGAGATACTGCCTCTCGGAGAGTCATCATGGATAGCGTCTACTGAAGTTACAAATTCCTCAGCATTAATAGGCACCACCACAGGTGAAGTCGGTGGTATTTTTGCAGGAATGCCATCTATCTATTCAATAAAAAAGGCTGATGAAAAAGGATCACTTGCTAAGGGGGACGAAATAATCGAGCATGGCGATATTCTAGTATTCGTATCTAACTCGACGGATCAGTTCGCACAGATAACCAGAAGCGTCGGGAAGTCTGACCCCGATTTGAAAGAGAAGGCACACATAGCTGTTTTCGGTGCAAGCCAGTTCGGAGTAAGACTGTCAGATTACTACCTAAGAAGAGGTCACAGCGTCGTCGTCATTGAGCCAGAATTAGATTTGGCGAATGAATTAGTGGGATCAAGCGTTGGAAATAGTAAGAGACTCGATGTAATTCATGGAGATCCTCAGGATGAGGATCTTCTCAGAGAGCTTGATATCCACAGTCACGATATCGCCGTTGCTGCTCTGGAGGACGACAACCTAAACATCGCTATCGCCATGAGGGCCAAGGACAAAGGGGTCTTGAGAACAGGCCTTGTTCTCAGGGACAAGGCACTTGTCGATGCTGTCCATAGAATAGGCTCTATAAACCCAGTAAGTAGGAGGCAAGTAGTTGTAACCGGTATACTAAAATCCATCCATATGAATGTCCCAGGAACGTTCCAAGTGATACCGAACGTCCCGGAAGTAATATCAATTTCAGCCGAAGTAAAAGCAGAACAAGGCATAGAGGGATGGCCTATCTCAAAGGTCGAGTCCAAATTTGGAGCAAGAATAGCCATGATAGACAGGGAGGATTTCGATGGCAAGGTTTCCGTCCTCGATCCCGGAGAGGTAGAAACCGTATTGCTGGGAGATAGGCTATACATTCTTTTGCTTAAGGCCGATTTGAAGAAGCTTGAGAAAATCCTAGGGAGCTAATCATGCGCTGGGATGTTGTCGGTTTTGTCTTAGGATGGACGATTAGACTGGTTGCCCTACCTCTTTCTTTGGTAGCCGCTTACAGTTGCTATTTGGATTCCGAGGGATACGAGTTCGCTGCTAGGACCTACCTAATACCTCTTATCTTGGCCGCATTAGTAGGGCAAAGCCTAGTTTCGTTGGCCAAAGGAGCCGACACTGCTTCTAGACTAAGGGACCGTGAAGCATTCGCCTCAGTGGCACTCGGGTGGATTCCGGTTGTGGTCCTAGGGGCATTACCCTACTGGCTGGGAGGGGTCTTCTACGGGCCTGCCGAGCTTTCCATGGATACTGTCGCAGTAGTTGATGTCTTCTCAGGAGCCATTCATTCGTGGTTCGAGTCAATGTCAGGTTTTACCACAACAGGATCCACTGTGATAGATCATTCCACAAGTCCCCGATGTCTTGAGGGAACGGATTGTATCAGTTCCCAGCCACAGAGCCTGATACTATGGAGGTCACTTACTCAGTGGCTCGGGGGAATGGGTGTGATAATGCTGGGACTTCTCATACTTTCCCAGGCTTTAGGCGGAGGAATGTCATTGGCAAGGGCTGAGCTGACAGGCCCATCCCTTTCCAGATTAGGTCCCTCTCTGCAGTCTACTGCAAGGAGGCTATGGTCAATTTACATCATACTCACAGTAATTGAGATGGTACTTCTAAGATTCTTAGGCGATATGAGTTTATTTGACTCAGTAAACTATGCCCTAACGACTCTCTCATCCGGTGGCTTTGGCACGACTGATGGAGGGGTAATGGCATTCGGCTCGGCCAGAATAGAGGTGATTCTCATGATCTTCATGGTTCTCACTTGTATCAACTTCAGCCTCCTTCATTTAATTCTTGCAGGGAGATCAAAGGAGGCATTCAAGGATGGCGAAGTCAGGAGTTACCTCTTCATCCTACTAGTTGCATGGGTATCCATGGCTTTCAATATTTACAGCTCTGGCCCTCAAGACTTGGGCTTCTTAGAAACTATTAGGCATTCTATGTTCCAAGCTATTTCCATATCCAGTACTGGTTACTCCTCTGCGGATTTCGCGGCTTGGCCCCTGTTCAGTCAGTTCGTCTTGCTATTGTTGATGATCATAGGGGCTACAGCCGGCTCCACAGGAGGGGGCCTCAAGGTACTTAGAATAAGAATCGCTTTCGAACTTTCAAAAAGAGAGATATTGAAGATTATCCAGCCTAGGAAGGTAGTAGCGATAAGATTCAACGATGAGGTCATCGACGAGAAGAGGATATGGACCGTTTTGGGAATGCTAAGTTCTTGGACAGTTCTTGTTACTGCATCAATACTGGCATTTTCGCTGTTGGAGCCATCTCTGAATATGACCGATGTCCTCTCCGTTTCCCTTTCTCTTCTTGGTAATACTGGGCCAGCACTAGGTGCATTCGGGCCTACTGCGACATGGGCGGCACTAGGTGAACCATCGTTGATAGTGGCATCACTATTGATGTGGCTTGGCAGGCTAGAGTTACTAACCGTCTTAGTACTGTTACACCCCAAGACGTGGAGAAGTGACACCTAGCTAGAATGAGTCGAGTGTGAATTGCTTACCACTGCTCTCTGAATTTTTATCCTCAACCTTACTTTCGAGTCGCAACTCTGGCAGTGGCTCGGACAAATGTTCCTGCTCTTCGTATTTCTTGATAATCGACTTTCCCTTTCTACTAGTCTTAGCTATGCCATGTAGCGATAAATGCTCTTCTACAGCCAGCCCCATCTTCCTAGAGATACTAAAATCATCTGGTTCGCCCCCTAAAGACTCATCATGGACAGCTAGCAAAAGTGGCCATAATTCTTCTCTGAATGAAGATTTACTTGTAGAAACATTCTCTGACATTGTGGTGACGACATTAACGCTCCTCCAAGACTCTGCTCCCCTTCTAAGGAAGTCAGGATAGCCGAGATATGGGTCAGAAGTTATTGGAGTTTGGGAAACCGCGGCTTGTGAGGTCAAGGCAGAACCCCAATACCAAGACCTGAAGGCACGATTCGTGAACTTGGTAGCAAGAGACCTGTCGGCCATCTCCATAGCCGCACTAATCGAAGCAAGTCCAGCCGAATCAAATACAGATTGATTGTTCCAAGAGAACCAAGCTAGCATCTGATCCGGGTCTTTGTCACTATTTCTGAGAATTTCGGACGCTTTAGATCCATCCCTGCTGGAGTATATCTCTTTCATGGCCTTGAATACATCAATCTGCGAATCCCTTTCAGAAACGTCCCTTAGTCCTCTAATGTGACCTAAGTCGACGTGTCCGTCCACTAGTGAAGAAACCGCTTGTAGGTCTCTTGCAAGAGCCCTGAGGTCCCCCGGATTGCCAGAAACCAACTCTTCCAAAGCCCCAGGATCGATTGATAGTCCCTCTCCATCGAGAATCCTGTAAGCAATCTTTCGCATATCTCCATTATTCACTCTCTTGAATTGCACCATATCGGCCAATCTAAGGACCCTGTCCCTGTTCATTCTCCATGCTCTCCCTCCTCCCCAGAGTCGCATCGGGTCATTACAGGTCATTATCACCGGTTGCATTGAGACCGTCAGGAGATGCATCAACTCTGCCTTGCCTCCCGAGTCTCCCGAGATACTCCTCGTCTCGTCGTCGGAGGAGATTGACTTACCTATTCTGTCTTCCGAGACCTTAGAAAAACCACCTGCCAGATGATCCACTTCGTCCAAGAGAATTATCGTCTTACCATCTGGTTTGGAATCGCCCGAGAACATGTCTAGGGAGATATGCTGGGAACCTCTCGTCGCGGCCTTTCTGATCGAGGCCGCATTCCTTTCCTCAGAGGCGTTGAGTTCAATTATTGCCCATCCCATCTCCTTGGCTACTGCCTTGGCTATCGTTGTTTTACCCACTCCTGGTGGCCCAGATAGCATCACTCCTCTTTTTTTTGGTATTTTTCCCATAGACCAAGTATCCAGCCATTGCCTGATTGATCTTATCTGTGATTCATTTCCTTCCATCTCTCTGATGCTAGTCGGGCGATACTTCTCAGCCCAATCTTCACTCACTTGCACCGCTGACACATCCCTCCGTCTAACTGGGGCTCCATGAAGATTGGGAGTCAGAAAAGAGATGATATGTCCCTACTTTCAATATGTCTGATCAATTTCTCACTCTTGACACGGATTTGTTGTTGATTATCTCTGTTCCTTATCGTGACAGTTCCATCGACTAAGCTAGAGTGGTCTACGGTAACGGCCCATGGGACGCCTATCTCATCAGCCCTGGCATAACGTTTTCCAATTGACCCAGTAGAGTCAAGATTGACTTGAATTCCCCTGATGGATAAAATTTCAGAAAGTAGAGATTTAGCCAGATCATCCATGCCATCCTTGTCAAAAAGAGGCATGATGGAGAGATCATAAGGGCAAACTCTCTCATTCAACCTGAGAGTAACATAATCATCAGAGCCCTTTCCATCTTCGGTAAACGCGTGATCGAGAATATGCCAGATTATCCTGTCTATGCCGAAGGCAGGCTCGATTACATGGGGCGTGAACCACTCCCCATGCACATTCCCCTCCTCTTTCTTCAACGTAACCATCTCGGCCGTGATCTCCACTTCTGAACCGTCTTCTAGTGCTAGCTTGAAAGGCATAGGAGGCGGAGTTCCTTCCAATCCACTAATCGCCGTTGCCACTTCTCCTGCTTGCTGCCTAAATATTGGTCCGATTACAGATCCATTCGGAGAAAGAACTTCCTTTGAAACATTACGTGGAGCTTCAAATTGCCTCCATGCCCGCAAGAGGTTAGTCCCTGAGAATGACTCATGAGATTCTAGGTCATGACATGTTCTGTTTGCGATACCAACGCACTCTATCCAACCATACTCTCCGTGAATTTCACAATCCCAGCAATCCGATGCATAGTGGGCCATCTCCGAACCAGCGTGCTGCCTGAATCTAATCCTCTCTCCATCAATACCTATTTTGACAAGAAAATCATATGTTCTTGCTAGAAATGATGCAACTGTCGGATGTTTGACAATTCCATCATTCAGGGCGCTCTGAATAGAGATTCTATGATTTCCCGGATGTTCTCCTTCTGGGTCTGAGATCATCTCCACTATTTCGCCTTGAAATCGATTTAGGCCACTCTTGCCAGGGGGATTTTCAGGATCAATAAAGTACTCTAGCTCTGCCATATTGAACTCTCTTAGCCTAATCATTCCCTGCCTAGGGCTGATTTCATTCCTGTATCCCCTGCCCGTTTGAACTGCTCCGAAAGGTAGCTTCTGCTTGAAATGCCGGTATAGTGATGGATAGAGCATGAACATCCCCTGAGCTGTTTCTGGCCTCATGTAAGCTTCCCTGCCCTCACCCATGGCCCCAATAGTAGTGGGGAACATCAGATTCATCGGCCTTGCTTCAGCCCAATCCGGATCGTCACAGTTAGGGCAGGATATATTGTTAGACGAAATAATGGAGGCAAGCTCCTCCCCGTCAAGGGAGTCTGGATTTTCATGTACTCCCTCGATTAAGTGATCACTTCTGAATGCTGAATTGCAGGACTTACATTCAGACATGTAATCATTGAATTCTCCTACATGCCCACTAGCGACCAAAACAGACTTCGGAGTAATTGTTGGGGAATCAATCTCCACTATGTCTCCCTCAGAAGTCCAATGATCTATCCAACACTCTATCACCTTGCGCTTGATTGTAGCTCCGACTGGACCATAATCGACTAGTCCTGCAACTCCCCCATATATCTCAAAGGAAGGGAAAACTATGCCACGCCTCCTCATCATGGACGTGAGTCTATCCAGTCTCCTTGATTCGGGCATTGTATCTCCGACCCAGCCACCCATCTTTCAAGCCATCCTTGGGAAATGCCTATTGATGAACAGACCGTAGGGTTATTCGTAATGCCATTAACGCCCATTTATGAGGTTCTTAGAGAAGCATTGATGTACTCATAGGAAGCCCAACCGACTAATAGGTGCAACAAAAAATGCCTGAAATCGAGTACGTACAAGACAGGATGGAGACTGAAGAGCTCCTAGAGAGGCTATGCCCACCTGTCAGAAATTGGTTCATAGACAAGTTTCCTGACTTCACAGAGCCACAAAAGGTTGCTATTCCAAGAATTCTGAATGGGGAACATCTCCTACTTTGTTCTCCTACAGGCTCCGGAAAAACTCTAACCGCTTTCCTCACGATCATAGATGATTTAGTACGCGGCTCTCTGGATGGGACACTCCCAGATTCGGTCCAGTGCGTATACATCTCCCCGATCAAGGCACTTGCTAATGACATTGAGAAGAACCTGCTTGGCCCCTTGGGGGAAATCAAGGAGAGGTATCTGCCAAGCAGGGCCAAGGAAATCAAAGTAGGACTCAGGACAGGGGACACCCCCCAGAGTGAAAGACAAAAGATGCTCAGAAAGCCCCCTCACATATTGATCACAACACCCGAGTCGCTAGGTTTGGGACTAGCTTCGAAGAGGTTCAGGCCAATTTTAGATCAGATGAAATGGTTCATAATTGACGAAATGCACTCGTTGGTCCCAACGAAGAGAGGCACCCATCTCTCTCTCAGTATGGCATTGATGGATACGGTGGTCTCTTCCGATGTCCAGAGAATTGGAATTAGTGCTACGATGGAACCTTTAGATGCGGTAGCTGAGTTTCTAGTTGCTAGCGACTCAAGGGAAACCGATGCAGAGCCGCAAAAAGTCGCCATCGCTAAAATCTCAGGAGACAGGGAGCTTGACTTGGACATAATTCTCCCGACCCCTAGATTCAGCTCTATTCCAGTTAAGGAAATATTGGATCACAATGTCGACAGAATCAAAGAATTAGCCGAGGCACACACCACGACATTGGTTTTTGTGAACACAAGGAACATGACCGAGACTGTAGTACAGAGGTTGAAGATATCTGGAATGGAGGGCGTCGAGGGACACCATGGCTCCATGGACAAGGCTATCAGGCTAGATGTAGAGAGCAAACTCAAGAACGGACTACTAAGATGCGTCGTTTCATCATCTAGTTTGGAGATGGGCATAGATATAGGCTCCGTCGACTTGGTTATTCAAGTCGGCTCACCGGGTTCAATCGCCACCGCTCTTCAGAGAATTGGCAGGGCGGGGCATCAGGTAGGCGGCTTGCCAAGGGCTAGATTCCTCCCAACTTCCCCTCATGACTTGATGGAGCTCGTAGCATTGCAAATGGCTATACTAGAGGGGGAAATGGATTTGTTAAAATTCCCTCAGAATTCACTCGATGTTCTCGCACAATTCCTAATCGGACTTACTATAATTAAGGAATGGGATATCGATGATGCTTACGCTCTTGTGACCTCCTCATGGCCATACAAATCGCTTCCTTATGATGATTATATTGAAGTCCTTGATATGCTGGATGACGAAAGGAGGGTTTGGCTTGACTGGGAGGACAATAGATTCGGAAAGCGCGGATTTGCTCAAATGATTTACTACACCAATATTGGTACTATCGCACCCGACAACAGCTACTTGGTATTCACAGGCGACGGAACACTGGTCGGGCAGCTTTCATCGTCTTTCGTTTCAAGTCTGAGAAATGGGGACGTATTCCTTCTGGGTGGATCTACATACAGGGTAGCTAGTATCAGGGGAACCAGGGTCAATGTAACTCCCGCAACAGGATACAGGCCTACGATTCCATCATGGACAGGTGAGGCCAACTCTCGTACACATGAGCTCAGCCAAGCAGTACTGAGGTTATTGAGCAAGATTTCAGTAGGGGCGAGAATGGGTACTGATTACGAGCCAATCTTGACAGAAGCATTACAGCTCAACAGACCAGTAGCCCTGGCACTCAAACAATTCTTAGACGAGCATGTGGCTACTACCTTCCAAGTTCCTTCAAACGACAGAATTCTCATCGAGCAGGTGGAATCTCCCCTGCCAACTTATGTCGTGACTACATGCAGGGGAAGGGCATTCAATCTTGCTCTAGGGTACCTCTTCGCCGGTATTGCTTCCAAAGAAAACATAATCATACACGAGCTCTCTTTCGATGAGAATGGATTCATGGCAAAATTGAGTCATGAGGTTGAGATCTCCAAAATTCCAGAAGTTTTCAGAAATGACACTAGTGAAGAAATACTCCAGAGATATATGATGGATTCACAACTGTTCTCAAAGAGATTTAGGGAAGTTTCATCCAGAAGCATGCTGAATCCTAGGAGAATTGGTGCCGAGGAAGTAAGCCCCAAGCAATTCCAACAGAAGGGGGAGGCCATAATGACAAAGCATCGTCAGATGGATGGTTCAGTGATAATCAGGGAGGCGATGAGTGAGATACTTAATGGCGATTTGGATATGGAGCAATTACGAAACTTCATCTCCAGGATGGATAGTGAGGATGTCAGGATTGTACACAGGCGCGTGAAGATGCCCTCTCCACTGGGAATGACCCTATTCATGTCTGCATTCGAAGATCTTCTCAGTCTCAGAACTAGAGCATACCTGATCAAGGACGTAGATCCAGAAATCCTTAGGCGCCTACTGGGGGCCAGGTCTCTAGCTACTGATCTCGATAAGGAGATGATATCTGAATACTATCAGTCAAAGGTAGCTACTCCAAGGAATGCCATGGATCTTCTTAGGCTGATGGACATGGGAGGGGGCCTAGAGCGGGGCCTCACTAATCCCCTCTACAACTCTAAACTTAGCGGCATAGAGATTCCAGTGATTAGGGAATGGGTGCACGAGCTAGCCGAAAGGGGGTTAATCACTAAGGTTAGGAATACAAATCACGAGCAAATCGATGATAAATGGTTCTCTATGAGAATGGCAGGAGTCCATGGCACTCTCGGCTGTCTCGCTGTAGCCGGGGCGTCAGAGATGGAAGATCTACGCGCTCTGTATACTGGGGGTCTAAACTATGAAATTGCAGAGGCCTTCACCGGGGCCACTCCTGAAAAATGGGTTTCTTCGAGTCTTTCGGATCCATTGGACTGCCTCAGATTGAAACTACTGGATATGCTTGGCTCTGAAGGGCCCCGGACCCTGGACCAACTCAGTGATAGACTACCTTTCCCTCTTGGGCAGGTAGAGGCGGTTCTACAGGAATTAGAGATGAGGAACTTAGTCTCGATAGGTTTCTTCACTCAAACAGACGAAGGGGAGTTCATCCTGAGGGTCGATGAATATCGGATAACAGGGGGAAGCGTCGAGGTAGTGGACTATCGTACCCTTCAGACACTTCTTCTTCAGAAATCCTTCACGGAGTTCTCAGAACCTTCTGACGCAATCAAGTCACTAGCTCTGATTCAGAGACGTGATGAACTACTTCACAGAGTCAAGAACTACAGATTCAGAGATTGGAAGGACTTCAAACATGACTCAGACGTCTACAATGGGAGGCTACTCCATAATCGCGTCGGATATACAACTCTTGATCAGATACCAATGCTGCTGGGACTTCGTTCAGAGCCTTGGATAGGCTCCTTAGAAGAAGAAATACTGGAGAAAATTCCTGAAGACGGAATAACAAGGACGGAATTACTATCAGAATATCCCAGAGGCAAGGAAAATCAACACATTCAGAAGAGCATCAAGAGAGCTATTTCCAACTTAGAGCGCCAGTTAGTCGTCGCTAAGCAGTACTTGGATGTCCCCAATAGAAAGAGGTCAATAGCACTCTTCAGGAGGATTCATGGCGTTGTCAAGCCACTTGACTTCCCAGAAGCCCTATCTCAATTAATATCAAAAATAGGACCAGTAAGACTGCATACTCTCAGATTCTTCGTCAGTAGGCCCGTTGAAGAACTAGCCGAGGTTCTTAGGGAACTGGAAACTGATGGTACAATCTGCAGAGTTGTAGCTCTTCAACCAGATCCTACTGATTACTACTCGTCGCATGAGGATGCGGAGAAGCTACTCTCCCCACTGTCCGAAGATAGGAAGATGCGTATTCTAGCACAGTCTGATCCATTCTGCAGCCGATTCATCCAAGAAGTAAGGATGATACTGAAACAAGGTTGGTATCATCCAGTTTTCAAGGGAGTAGACCCAATTGGAAGAATCCTGATGTTCGTAGTCAATGACTATCTAGAAATTAAGGATGTCAATATTCCTCATTCGTACTTAGATGAGTTCAAGGTAACATTCAATCAGCTTCTGGATAACTACCGTGACAGATTAGTAGATGTATCTGTCATGCATTCTTTCAATGGCGTTCCCGTCCATGACTGTGATGATAATATCCAAGGAATCCTTTCCGATCTCGGCTTCGTCTCAATGGGAGACGGAGAGAGGTATATTAGAGGGGGAATCGTAGAGCCAAGACCAAGAAATGAGGTTAACAGACTTCTATTTCATACTCATAACATACATCAGATTAGCAGATGGGAAAATGAGACTTATGCTCTAAAGGAAATTGACGAGCTTAGGGATGACTTCGCACTAAGGGGCCGATGTGAAATGTTCAGAGTAGATCTACAGTCTATGGCAGCAACAGAACAACTCCACCAGGGCACCAATTTGAGGGGGCACCAAGTATGGGCCAGACTTCCACACTTCCAAAGACTTCTGGCAATCAGAAACGCTCCTCCAAATGATGACGACTTCGGCGTCTTGGAATTCTTCAGGAAAAATAACGACCCCTCGGTATTCATGGAGAGGCTAGCTATGCGCAGGGCTGAATTCAGAAAACTTATCTCGCCCCTAGTAAGAAGCGGTCATCTAGTCCAAGATTACAGAGGCGGATTCAAGACCGTAGAGCCGCTGAAGAGCTCCGATTTATGGTCCATAAAAAGGCAATACCTCAGGGAACTAGTCGAAGAATACCCTGTTATTTCGATGAAGCAGCTCGAGAGACTAGCAGGCACCCCATACTCACCCGAAGAGATTAGTGACGTTCTCCATGAATTCGAAGAGGACGAGACGCTCATCAAAGGCTTCCTTGTAGACGATCAGCAAGATATTAGCTGGGGAAGGAAGGAAATTTTAGATTCCAAGGCAATTCCCAAAACTAGAGATTTGGTAATACCGCCTTCGGACCCCTTGATTCACTACTTTGGAGGAATCCTCAGAGAGAGGTTCGGATTCGGTTCGGCATACCTTGTTTTCCATAAGGAAGAGCCCATAGCTGCTTTCAAGGCAAATACTAGAAATTCAACAATTGATGTTACAGACTTCGTAGGTGATTCAGAGCTTGAGAAGGAGGCCCTCAGAGTGATGAAGGAATTTGCGTGGGAGCACCAAATGCCCCTGACTGGTGACCTATATGAGAAATTAAGATCAAGATGATTTAGTACTATTCCTGATGAAGACATTGGTAACCGGTTTTGAGATTCTTAGAATGTGACGGTGCAACTCCGGCAGTAGATCGAAAAGTGCTGTAGCCAATAGGAACATCGCGAATAGACTAGCCGCCTTAGCAGCGTAACTATGCGTGAAATCAAACATATCGATATCAGATCCTGGGAATAGTGACCAGCTTGAATAAGTATCACTCAGCCATACTATCCCAGCATTTCTGAATACATTGAGCACATGTATTGTTGGCAATGCGATAAGCAGTCCCCTCGACTTACGCTTCCAAGAAACTCCTCTCAGGGCCACTATCGCCCCTACAAATATAATCATTGATTGCAACGCGGAGCACGCTAGTATGAAACTAACACTTACCGGGGTGCCATCTGAGTAGTTGAAAGGTGCAAAAAATCCTTTGTCACCAAGGGGCTCTGTCAGAAAATATCTACTGCCTTCCCACTGAGAAGCCGCGACCACTCCCCCTGGCAGATCGACCATTATTTCTCCTACTTCAAACGAACCCAGGCCACAGAATTCCAATAACCACTCCGTGCTGTTTGCAGTCATCTCTACGAACTGCATATTCAGAATGGGTACACTGTAAACAGCATAATACGGAATCACCGACCAAGCCACTGCTCCTCTGAGCCAAATCAGGGACTCATTCTCAAGCTCCCAGTTCTTTACTTCCCAGATACCTAGGGCGATACCAGCTGGAAGCGCACCAGCCGTCATCAGAACTAGCAATGGATCTTCGATCTCTACGAAGTACCCAGATTGCATATAGAAAAAGAGCCCAAGTAACGACCACCCAAGCGCCGCAGAGTAAGCAGCTGGGGGAGAATCGCCCCAATGGAACGAGTATGCAAGAGATAATGCGCCGATCCAGCAAAAAGATAGCCAGAGTGAGAATTCAGGCACCCCTACAGCACCCGCGAAGCTACCTACCAAGGCCACGACTGGGTCTTCCATGGTGCCAACGAGCCATCAACCCGTAAATATGATGCCCCCAACCGATAGCCGGGCAATCACATGGCTAGCGACTTCGCCGAGTTTACAAACAACTATCTGGACGATTTGAAAAAGACTCTCGAAAATCTACCGATTGCAGATATTTCGAAGCTGTATTCGATGGTTTTGAAGGCTTCCAAAGAAGGAGCTACAGTACATTTCATAGGAAATGGGGGAAGTGCCGCCACTCCTTCCCATAGTGCCGGTGATTGGTCAAAAGAACTCGGTTTGAAGACCATATCCCACACCGATAATATGTCCTCTTTCTCGGCATGGGCAAACGATGAGGGCTATTCACAAGTATTCGTAGGGCAACTTTCTACGTTTGCTGAGAGTGGTGATTTACTCATAGCATATTCAGGCTCAGGAAATTCTGACAATGTAATAAACGGAGTGGGCTATGCCAGAGAGATCGGATGTACAACCGTAGCAATTACTGGGGACTATAATGGAATGGGGGGTGGAAAAATAGTAAATTTAGTAGATTTGGCTATAGTGGTTCCGAGTACATCAATGGAAAGGATAGAAGACGTCCAATTAGTGATTAATCATATCATTAAAGAGGCCGTAAAATCAAACCGCGAGTAGTGATAATATGTTCCCGCCGATGAGGGATAGAGAAAGTCTGCATACTCCATTAAAATTGCAACCAATGCCGATAAATGGGGAATGGCAGGGCAAGATAGCATATCTGGACAGAGACGGCGTCATAATAAGGGGGTTCGAAGACTACGTCAATACTCCAGACGAAGTAGAAGTCCTTGATGGGGCGCCCAAGGCAATTGGCGATTTGAGAAGACAAGGATTTAGGATATGTATTGTCACAAACCAGTCTCCCGTAGGCAGGGGAATCTGGAGTAGGGATAATCTCGCCCTAATACACGATAGGCTACGTTCAGAGATATCCTCAGTAGATAGTGATGCTATCCTTGATTTGACCTTACATAGCCCCTACGCTCCATGGCACAACTCATGGGCCAGGAAACCCAATCCAGGTATGCTTGAGGCCGGCAGACAGATAATTGAGGCAGCTGAATCAGGAATTGAACTGGCTGAGAGCGATATAAAATATGGAGAAGATTGGAAAAATCGTCCTCGTGAGGCATCTTCTGTGATGGTTGGTGACAGGAACGTAGACATGGAAGCCGCAAAATCTCATGGCGTTAGGGGATTTAGATGTCATCCAGATAAGGGATTAATTGATGTAATCTCCGAAATACTGGTGAGTAGAAAATGACAAAAGAATCCATTGCTGTCAGAATCGGCCTAGATGATACCGATCACCCAGATTCGGGCTGTACCACTTATTCATTCGACTCGTTGATCAAGGAACTATCAAAAATCGAGGGGGTCAATGTTCGAGAAAGAATGCTCGTAAGACTATGGCCATATGCATCGAGGAGAACCAGGGGCAATGGTTCACTATCGGCTAGAATAGATATTCTTAGCAACTCAAAAGAGCAGTTTATGATCGCATGCTCTGAATGGTTTGAACGACTGATGTCCGAGATTTCCAATCTTCCCGATGATCAAAACTCGCCATCTCCCGCCCTCTTGATTTCATTTGGGAAGGTGCCTGAGAAATGGTATTGGGAAGCCGTCAGGGGAGAAGTCAGACTTGATCACAGAGAGGAAGAAGTAAGATCCTCTGGAATCACAGTACTATCCCATCCCAGAAAATGGGGAATTATAGGTGCAAGTGCCGCAATATCTTGGAAACCTCCAAGAAATCACTCATGGGAGCTAATCGCTTGGAGAAAGACAGGACTAATCGGAACAAAAAGAATAGTCTCAAAGAACTCTGTGATGAAGCTGTCTGAATTGTTTCCTGATACATTCTTGAACAGGGATCCAACTGCTGATAAGGGAATTATAGCCCCTAGGACCCCCTGTCCAGTGCTTTATGGCATACGGGGAGCTAACCAAGAAGCCATAGAATCTGCTCACATCTGGATGCAAGATAATACGGCAAATGAGAAGTGTGATTTCTGGGCATCTCATGTGTCCAATCAACTCTCTGATGACCACCTTTCTGGTCCCTCATATGGCACAGTGATATCTGAACCTAGTGTGACAAAGGGGGCCCACGCCAGTCTAAGGGTAATTTCAGATGGATCCGGGGAGACATTAGTTGCCTTCAGTGAAGGCGGGCCAGTAAATAGGCTACTCAGGCAACTCTCTCCGGGCGATCTAGTATCCTGGATGGGACTTAGATCGCCCGACGATTCAATCCATCTTGAGAAATTGAAGATAGTCTCAGCATCCCCAAGGGTCACTTCTAGGCCTACATGCTGTGGAAAGACGATGAGAAGTAAGGGCAGAAACCAAAATCTTTCATGCGACAAATGTAAGAGAAAAACTCCAAAATATTGGCTTTCGGAAGAATGGTCCCCAGATGTCACTATTTCATTCGACGGTTGGACTCAGCCACCACCCTCCCAAAGAAGGCATCTCTCAATGCCATTGGAACACGGTATTCCAGCTTAGGTGGGTATTTATCTGATATTATTGTCAGACAGTCGTGGACACTGAGTCAGTAATCCAGATTGTCCTAATATCAACCGCTATTATCCTACTATATTTCTTAGTTCGCAGTATCACATCGGATACTAAGATGGATAAGCCAAAATACTCAGGATTAGCAAGGTCGCCAGAGGAACTCTACCATCCATCGGATGAGGCCATCTCAGAGATGGAAGAACTAATCTCTAAGCTCAACTAACTATTTCCTCAAGGCCCTTAGAAGTCATCTTGGCTAGCTTCTCATTGCCTTCCCATGAAATGCTTCTAAATCCATGACTAGTATGATGCTTGAGCAAAAAAACCGTTACAAATGAATTTTTGATTGTATCCCCGCCTCTAGCTAGCCAACCACTGTCTGCAGATCCCGAAGCATCTTCGTATGATGAAGACGTGATTATGACATTTGTACTCTGGATCAATATCGACAGTTTCTTCGCGGCCGAAATATCTTCCTTCATCGCCCTTCCGTAACCTTCGCACCAATCGTCCACAATTACAATATCCCTTCTTCCAAAATCTTCGGCCCTATTGATTATCATGTCTATTTCACCTGCTAGGTTTGATGAGAAATTTAAAATTGATATTCTTCCAAGTCCAGACTGATCAATTTTATGGAGAATTTCTCTGAATCTATCCGCATCAGGGATATTTCTGCAGGCCCATATTGCCCTGCCGCCATTGAGTATAATTTCCGATACTATGCCAAGGCAAAGGGTCGTTTTACCCGCTCCCGGCGATGCGGAAATATGCATTGCCCGTCCCTCGAAGTCAATCATGGATAACCGTAAATGACATAGTCAAAGAGGATTACTGAGGTATTTTCCAGAGAAATATAATCAATCCCCTTCCTCATCAGGTACCTGAGAGTCCCATGAACGAGCGAATACCCAGGCGAAAAGCGCCAGATTTTCGAGACTCGGAAGATGGACTTATATCCTCAATTATTGAAGACGGATTCCTGAATGTTGCCCTTGATGATGCCAATCAGTATGGCCCACATGCAATGATTGTGTTTCTTGGAATCGTCTCATTACTAACGGGAACTGTCTTGGCATTAGCTATGATCAATCCTCTACTCTCAATAGGGGCCGTCGCTCTACTGCTCGTCGCATTTGTTCTGCAATCGAGGTTCGGTTTCCTTGGCGACTAAACTGCCGCTCGCTACAAAAGACACATTTGCCTAGATGAGTTTGCGAGCAATAGAAACCGCGTTGTCTACAATTTCTCCAGAAACTCCTAGGTGGCTCTCAGGGGAGAACAGATAATCTAACTCTTCTCCGTCGAAGATAGAATTAATCTGTTCATTCTCTGAACATACGTCCTTCAAATGAGCTCCTAATCTCAATGCCTCCATTGAACAACCTCTGAGGACTTCATGCGCTTCGTCTCTGGGCATGCCACTATCCACTAATGAGAGCATGACCTTCTCAGCCATTACTAATCCCTTCTGTGAGTCGATGTTATGCATCATCCTATCTCTGTCTACTACTAGCCTTGACATTACCCTGTCACATTTCGCAATGATATCATCAAGCAATATCATTGAATGAGAGAGCGTGAATCTTTCGGATGAGGAATTTGCGAGATCCCTTTCATGCCAAAGTAGAGCATTCTCATATGATGGTATTATCATTGACCTGACGATTCGGGCCAGGCCACACGCATTTTCTGCTGTAATCGGATTCCTTTTGTGGGCCATGGTTGAAGACCCAACCTGCTTCTCTACATCAAAGGCCTCCGCAACCTCTGCAATCTCGCTCCTTTGGAGATTTCTGACCTCTTGAAGGATTTTCTCAATCGTAGTCGATACGTTAGCCATCCACCCGACCCATTCTATGTAGCGATCCCTTCCAACTACCTGCGTAGTGGCAACTGGCACCTCTAGGCCCAATTCCCCTAAAATTAGGCTCTGTAATTCCAGCGCGTTCTCTCCCTGGGCAGCTCCGGTCCCAACCGCCCCTAGAAACTTGCCAGCGATTATTCTCGACCTCATTGACTCAATCCTCTCCAAGTGCCTCCTGAATTCATCTACCCATACCGCAACCTTGAGTCCGAATGTTATCGGTACAGCAGCCTGTCCGTGAGTTCTGCCTATCATAATGGTGTCTCTTTCCCTCACAGCCAAATCGCAAAGCGTAACCATCAGTGATTTCATTGAGGATAGTTGTAAATCTACGCTATCTTTGATTTGCAAGGCAACCGCAGAGTCAACTATGTCATTGCTAGTCGCACCTAGATGAATGCACCAACCTGCTTCTCCCGCAGCCTCGGCCATGGCCTTTGTAAGTGCCATAATGTCATGTCTGGTCTCAGCCTCGATTTCCTCTACCCTGTCGGCTGTAACTATTCCGGGATCGGAAATATCTGCGACGATATCGTAGTGTTCAGCACTAACTCTGCCCATTTTACAATGGGCCCACACAAGGGCCCTCTCAACTTCCAATTGCCTGGAATGACGTCCTTCCCTCGACCAAATAGCTTTGGCCTCTTCTCGTCCATATCTGTAGTCTAGAGGTGAAACCGACACTGTATCCCCAAACTCGCGACCGGCACCTCCGGTTTGAGCCTAGCGATTAGAAGATAGCCGCCCCGAAGATACATTCCAGTGACCTCTGTCCCTGTGCCAAGACATGTCTCCTTCAAGGATAATTCTTCTTTTCATATGCGGAGAGTCAAGAACTAGAGTTTCATATTCTCCGCCTTCGCCGTCTGCATTGAACCTAAATTTAGATGAAATTCCAATTAGCTCTTCCACCTCCGAAAACCCTAGTTTTCTGCCTAGCCACTTACTATCAAGGCCATCAGACGAGACGGAAGAAAGTCTGACATCAAAACCATGACTGGGCAATGACCTAATGTGATCATCAGGGTCATGGTGCCATAATGGAGAGAATGATTTAATCCCGAGTCTGGAGCACATTCTCTCGATCCTAGTTCTCTGATAGTCAGATCTGAGGGCACCAGAGACCAGGGCGTCAATTTCTAGCATGCCTTCATGCAACACTATGCCTTCGCTGTCCCAGTTATCTGGCCAGAATGACCTGAAATCTTTTTCAGGCTCTGTTTCGCCAGATAATCCTCTCTGTAAATCTAGAACTTCTTCCTCTTCAATGCCTTCGCTGATAATTGGTAGCCATGGAATTTCGGAGGAAGCCGATTGAAGACCTGCTACACAGACCCCCCCGGTCTGAAACATCATTGAATCGTCCCCAGTGACACAAAGAGTCACTAATGCTTGAACATCCCACCCTCTCATTATTGACCACCACGTAGCATATGTTGAGTCCTTCCCCCCTGAGCACAACACAGCTACGCGCATGTATCCACGAACCAACCATTCCGCTTGAATGCAACGAAGGAAGACGTTCTTCGCAACCAACCTTGATAAGAGGCCGTTGATGCATGAGTGTTGATTACGATGCAACCGAGCGGACGCGGATACGATTCTTCAGTAGGAACTTTCTCACCAGATGGACGACTTCACCAAGTTGAGTATGCTCGTGAATCTGTAAAGAGAGGGTCCACTACCGTCGGAGTAAAATTCAGAGATGGGGTCATACTGATAGTAGCTAAGAGAATACCTAGTAAGTTAGTTATCCCAGAGTCAATTGAGAAAATGTATAAAATCGACGATCATGTAGGAATCACCACTTCTGGTTTAGTTGCCGATGCAAGACAATTGGTTGAAAGGGCTAGGGTGCAATGTCAAATTAATAAGATGACATATGGGGACTCTATCGACGTGACAACCCTGGTCAAGAAAATGTGCGACTACAAGCAGTCCTTTACTCAGTACGGGGGCGCTAGGCCTTTCGGTACCGCATTGTTGATAGCAGGGGTCGATTCTGATGGTCCGCATCTTTACGAAACCGATCCTTCTGGCGCGTATGGATCTTATCAGGCCGGAGCCATTGGTAGTGGCCGAAGTGAGGTTATTTCTTACTTCGAGGAGAAATGGAAGTCAGGAATGACCGAAAATGCAGCTATCAAAATTGGATTAGAGGCACTTTCACAGACCTTTGAAGACGGGCTATCGGACGAATCAGTAGAAATCTGTGTTATCAACTCTGAGGGCTACAGAGAACTTGCCGCTCCAGAACTGGAGAAGCATATTTCAAAACTCTAGAGATTCAGATAACTCCACTATGTCCTTATGCTTGTAGTATCTACGACTTACATGGTTAGTCTTGACGATGCGGTAATTGCTAGACTCGAAAAGGGCGGTTCAAGATATGAGATTTTGGTAGATCCAGATCTAGTGGATAATTGGAAAGAAGATCCTTCATCTGTAGATTTTGATGAACTCTTGGCAGTCAATGAGGTTTGGACAGACTCTAGAAATGGCGAGAGGCCCACATCCGATGCACTGGAAACCGTATTCGGAAGTAATGACCTGCGGCACTGCGTAGAAATTATTCTGAGGAAGGGGTCCATCCAACTAACAACCGCTCAGAGAAAGAAAATGGTCGAAGAGAAGAAACTTCAGATCATTAATGAGATAGCGACTACTGCTACGGATCCTAAAACTAGGATGCCACATCCTAGGACCAGGATAGAGAACGCTCTCGAAGAGGCGCGTTTCTCCGTTGATCCGTTCAAATCCCTTGAGAGTCAGGTTTCAGATGCAGTAAAGGTACTGAAGCCACTAATTCCACTCCAATTCATCACAATGCGTCTCGCCTTCAAGATTCCTGGGTCCTCATATGGGGCTGTCAATCAAATCCTTAGGGACCTAATAATACGCCAAGAATGGCTCACTGATGGGACGTGGGCTTGTGTGGTGGAGGTCCCAGGAGGGATGAAGAACGAGCTAATCAGCAAAGTCGCAAACAGGGCTTCAGAGGCCGAAGTCAAGGAGCTTGACTGACTCCCCACCGAAGGTGTCGACATCAACGGTTATGAATAGTAGGCCGGTCGGGCAGCTCGATAACATGAGTAATGAGAGCAGCGCGGACGGGCCGCAAGACACACGACGCACCCTCGTCGTCGTACCAGGGGAGGACCTTGGTTCATCAGAGGGGATTGAAGCTGGACATGGCGTTTTAGTCGTCGGTGACAGAGTCATTTCAACGAAACAAGGAAGAATGAGCAGAAAGGGAAACACAATTTCAGTTAGTCCCCTGCACACTAGATACATGCCTAGGCCAGGAGACCTGGTTATAGGCCACATAGAGGGATGTACCAACAACATATGGTTTGTAGACATAGGTGCCCCATTCAACTCAATACTACCAATGAGTCTTGGACCAGCCAAGGTCGAGTTCGGAGGAACCAGGAAAATCCTAGACATTGGCGACTCCATTCTATGCAGGGTACAAGAGGTTGAGGAGACTCACCAAAGCGTGGTAACAATGAAGGGAATGGGGCTCAGAAAGATCCGCTCGGGCGCTCTGGATGAATTAGACCCGCATCTCTTAGGCAAGCTCATAGGTAAAGGAGGAGCATTCCTCAGGGATATGAAGATGCAGACAGACTGCAGGATTGTCGTCGCTGACAATGGGCGCCTCTGGATTGATGGGGAGCTTGAGAATATATTAGAGGTTAGAAAGAAGATTAATGGCATATCTTCAGAGGCCAGAATGATAGGAGTTGATGCATAATGGGTGGTTACGGAGATGTTCAGATGATAGATGAAAACGGACTAAGAATGGATGGCAGAAAGCCAGGGGACGTCAGACCCATCACA
The DNA here is from genome assembly GCA_002499345.1 of Euryarchaeota archaeon UBA170. Taxonomy (GTDB): domain Archaea; phylum Thermoplasmatota; class Poseidoniia; order Poseidoniales; family Thalassarchaeaceae; genus MGIIb-O5. Next base: position 28,978 of record DALF01000069.1, read on the forward strand.
ATCGAGACCGGCGTAATTCCTGTAGCCGACGGCTCTTGCAGGATGACATGGGGAACTAATGAGGCCATAGTAGCAGTTTACGGGCCAATGGAAGCACACCCAAGAAAGATACAACGCCAAGACAGGGCAGTCATCGATGTTGCATACAATATGGCTCCCTTTTCCACAACAGATAGAATCAGGCCAGGCTTTAATCGCAGGAGCAGGGAGATTAGTAAAGTAACCAAGGATGCATTGGAGAGCGTAGTCCTTCTGGAGCTTTACCCTAGGTCGAAGATAAGAGTAAGTATCGAAATAGTCTCTGCTGAAGCAGGAACCAGGTGTGTCGGACTTACGGCGGCATCAGTCGCTCTTGCTGATGCAGGTATTCCAATGACTGACATGGTAGTCAGTGTAGCGAGTGGCAAGATTAACGATGTAGTGGTATGCGACTTGAACAAAGAAGAAGATAACTACGGTGAGGCTGACCTTCCGATGGGCGTACTTCCGAATACAGGTGAGCTAGTCTTTCTCCAAATGGACGGCGATTTATCCCCTGACGAATTCAAGCAAGCATGGGACTACAATGTAGATGCGGCTATGGAGGTTCACAAACTAATGGTGGACGCACTCAAGGGAGGGGATAACTGATGTCAGCCCCCACAGTCCCCAACCTACTCAGAGATCACCTCACAGATCTTGCTCTTAACGACTCAAGATTGGATGGAAGAGGCCAATTCGAAGGAAGAGCCCTCAATCTAGAGACTGGAATCCTACCAAGGGCAGAGGGGTCCGCTAAGGTCACCATGGGCAATACGATAGTGTTGGCCGGAGTTAAGTTTCAGCTAATGACGCCATATTCGGACAGACCAAACCAGGGGGGCCTAATGTGTTCCTGCGAAGTAAGGCCAATAGCTGGAAGGCATTGGGAGGCAGGCCCACCCAGTCCCGAAGCAATAGAGCTCGGAAGAGTGGTGGATCGTGGAATCAGAGAATCTGGATGTATTGACGTCGATGATCTATGTATAATACCCGGAGAAAAGGCGTGGCAAGTCATCTTGGACCTTCATGCCATATCCGACGACGGAAATCTATTCGACGCATTCGCATTAGCAGGTATCGCAGCCCTAAGGAGCGCAATAATTCCTGCAGAGCGTTTCGAAGTAGGCGAAGATTCCCCACTCAAAGTTTCTAAAAAGCCAATAATGTGCTCTTATCACAAAGTGGGCGGTAGATTCGTGTACGACGCTTCATACAGGGAAGAACTTGGGGGCGACGAGAGAATTCATATCACTCTAGGTGACGATGATCATGTACATTCCCTCCAGAAGGGTCTAAAGGGAATCTTCACGGCAGATGA
>DALF01000042.1 GCA_002499345.1 Euryarchaeota archaeon UBA170
GCATTGGATAGTGGATTGAAAGATTCGTTGCCCATGGTGGATATTAGGCCGTCGTATTCGTCATCAAAGATGCTCATTGCCTCCTCCGTCTTCAAATCGATGGGCCTGATGAAGCTACCATCTCCAGTTGATGTGCATAGTACTAGATCTATCACTCCATCCATCTCCAAAGAAGCCTGGGGAATACTGGACAGCGGCTCTAATCCGTCGGGAGTCCATCTTCCTCTAATCACCTCGTCCAGATTCACACTTCTAGCGATATGGAATGGCATCTCTGTCCGTAAACCATCTACTACATGTCCATTGACGGGAGCTCCCAAGCATAGCTCTCCTAGAGGTCCGCCTCTGATTCTTTCAAGAATGGTGCTCACGATTTTGAAGCACTCATCTTTGTCCACTTCGGGCGGAAGTATTTCTTGGAAAACTTCGTTCACCAGTGAATCCTCGGCCAGTCTATCTGGACTCCTACTTGTCCATGAGCTGGGAAGGTTGGGAATAGATTTGGCAGGAGGCCCCGGATTCATTAGTCCGATCTCGAATATCCTGTGAATCACTTTACCCAGAGTGGCCGCATCTAAGCCGGAAGGCAATTTTTGGTTCTCTCGCCGCTCAGAGTGATAATCGGTACTTTTTGTGGATCTTCCTCCTCTCGTTTCAAGCCAGTATCTTCTTGGGCATTCATTGAACACTGTCAGGTTATGTGGGGCGATTCTCACACTATTGCCACTATCACTTCTGGGGAGGGGGGCTGTTGGGAGAGGGAGGTTGGCTGAGTCAGAGGAAGCTTGATCGGTTCTCTCAATCTTCTGCAGGGGGGTCAATACTGTTCTAGTGACATGGTTGATTGTATCGAAGCACATTGGGTGATGCATTATGGTTATTCCATGAAGGTTTTTCGATCCTAGCATTCCAGAAGTCAGTGCTTGCAACGGATCTATCTCCCTGGTTCCTTTGCTAGTCACATGTGGAGCAGTTTGGGATTGGGAATCTTCAGAGGAAAGCCAATGTGATGTTTTCTCCCCTCTCTTCCAGGAGCCCTGTCTTAGCGATTCGAGCCACATTTCTCCAAGTTGGGGGACAGATTTGCCATAGGACCACGAGAAGGTGATTCCCTTTCCATCCTCCCAGCTTGTCTTCTTGGGGGACCCGCAGATTATCAGCTTATTCTCGGCCCTTGTGGCCGCCACGTAGAGTAGTCTCCTTGCCTCGGCATTTCTTCTAGCCAAGTGGACTTTCTTTACATGTTTCCAAAGTGCAGAAACGGGATCCTTCGAAGGCCACGGCTTGGGATGCCCCCCGAATAAATCAGGAGTGACTATGAGTCTCTCTGAAGATTCGATTCTGATATTGGTCTGTCTTCCAGAAAATACGTCTGCAAGTATTACAACCTTAGATTCTAGTCCTTTTGAACCATGAATTGTCATGACTCTGACTGCATCTGAATCGGGTACATTTACTGCTTCGGTACTATTCTTGTCTCCCTCCCTAAGCCTACGGACGCTATCGGCGATTACCTTTGAGTCACCTCCAAGATCCATTGCTAGCGTACTCACTAGTTGTATGAACTGCTCAGCATCCTGTCTAGAAGTTTGATCCGGGTAGGCCATCAATAAGTCTGATCTATCTAGTGTCTCCTCGAGAGCTTCGACTAGTCTGCTCATCATAGATAGCCTTCCCCATCTAGAAACCATCTTCCTCTGTCTGTGGTTTACGGAAAAGTCTCGTAATCTGGCTAGCATGTCTTCTCCCTTTGATGATCCTCCGATGAACTCCTGTAGCTGATCGTCATCAAGCCCGATCAGCGGGGATCTAGCCACCCAAGCCGCGTGGTGTGAAGAGTCTGGCCTTGCCATAAGCTGGAGGAGCCCATCTAGGGCATGTGCGGTTGGGCGTTGTAGTAGGCTTCCCTCTCTGTCGGCCTGTGCTGGAACTCCGACAACCGAAAGCTCCCTCATGATGCTGTCCCTAAGCTTACTCCTACTTGGAAGGAGGATCATTATGTCGCTAGGAAGAGTTGGCTCTTCTGCTGGTAGCTCACTCCAATTTCCATTTGAAGAAAGAACTCTTACTGGCTCGCCATTGATCAGATTTCTTACCCTCAATGCAATTAACATCGCCTGTCTTTCAATGGAGTCTGGCTTTCCGAAACCGAAGGAGTCTAGGGGGATAGTGAGATCTTCTGGGGCATCCACGTCGCCACCTGTAAGAATGGGACAAATCCATTCAACGGATCCGGAAGAGTCTGTCTTACCCTCACAGGGACGTAGGGGCTGGGGCCTAGCGTAGAAGTCCCCATTGGGGAAGTCTCTGTGTATATCTGAAAATACATCATCCCACCAGTGATTCATCGCATCTAGGAGACCTCCCTTAGTACGATAGTTAACGTTTAGTCGGATTAATCCATTCCTCCTTCTCTCGACCTCGTTGGCTTTGGGTGTTCGACCTCTGTCTGGAAGGTCGAAAGGCACCCAGGGGGTTGCATCGATTCCTGAGCGATGGGCCAGTGTTGTTGCTTGTTTGATTCCTAGAATGTGCGCGTTCCGTGGATCCCTACTACAGTCTATCTTACGCAGAGGAGGATTTTCTCGTAAGAGGGGGATGCTTGCGAATTCGTGTTGGTTTATCGCCATCAGTGTTCTGGCATACTCTAGGAATCCGACGACTTCCGCCTGTCTGAATGCATAGATGCTCTGCTTGACATCGCCGACGTAGCATATCGTAGGTTGCCATGGCGTATCGGGACTTGGGGACTCTCCCTGTAAGACGCTTCTCTCTCCCCAGAGCCTAGACAGAAGCCTCCATTGAAGAGGTGAATTATCCTGAGCCTCGTCAATGATGAACGCCCTGAATCTCCTACGGATGGTTCTGAGAAGTTCGTATCTCCTTTCCAAATCTAATCTTATAGCATTCAGGTTTGAGGCTGTCTCTCCTG
>DALF01000046.1 GCA_002499345.1 Euryarchaeota archaeon UBA170
GGATATACCGCAAGACAATATACTCAAGAAGTCCCCTCTGAGCGCGAGAATCATGGAACCACGCCTGATCATACTGTCTAGGGCACCTAGCCTGTACAGTACGAGGAGGATTTTCGAGGAAGCCCAGGCGGCTGGTTGGGACGTACAGATAATAGATCCGGTGAAACTCGATGTCGAGGTCGGCGATAATGGGGTCGAGATATCGTACAAGGGGTGGCCTGTAGATTGTGATGCAGTGATTCCTAGGATTGGCCATTCAATAACCAGGATAGGGGTCCCAGTGGTCAGAGCATTTCAGAGAATGGGAGTAATTGTACTAAACGAAGGTAACGGAATTGAGAGTAGTAGGGACAAGCTCCGCGCGTCCCAAATGATGAATGAAGGAGGTATTCCGATACCAATTACCGCATCTGTTGCTACTTGGCAAGGCACTAGGCGAGCCGTTGCAAGAGTGGGAGGGGCTCCGTGCGTCATCAAGACACACGAGGGAACTCATGGCTCAGGCGTGTTCCTAGCTCATACCGAACAACAGGCCAGACAGCTAGTCTATCAGATGCTAGAGAGGGGGCTCAGACCTCTCGTTCAGGAATACATTAGAGAGTCACATGGACAGGACATCCGTGCCTTTGTAGTGGGTGGAAAGGTAGTGGCGTCAATGAGGAGGAAGGCCAAGGGCAGTGAATTCAGGTCTAACTTCCACTTGGGAGGAGAGGTCGAGCGTTTGGAAATATCTGAGAGATATGCAGAAATAGCATGCAAGGCCGCTGACATTCTGGGACTCGAGATAGCAGGAGTGGATATGCTTGAGTCAGACAGGGGACCACTTGTTCTAGAGGTTAATTCGAGCCCTGGTCTAGAGGGAATCGAGGCCGCATCCGGAGTGAATGTGGCAAGTAGAATAGTAGACAACGTAATTAGACTCCACGTCTCAAAGGAACAGAATTCTGAGAAGGAGGAAAATCAGGGCTCCGAAAAAGGTAATCAGGGAGCAACAGGAGAGGTCTGACGGTACCAGTAGATGTCGTAAAACCCCATCTTTACAGACAAGGTCTAGAGAAGCATTCAATACCTCGGTAGCTAGCTTATGTGCGTCCAAAGGGACAGGGATGCACGACCGCTTGCGGTTGGAGGCGAGAACATGACTTACCGAGAGGAGGATAGAAACGAGCAAATTTTTCTATCGGATTCCGATAGGAAGTCCGCTCTACCGATCAGACTCCAAAGACTCTCAGCACTTCCTTGGTATGATTGCTGGGTCCAGCAACTAAGAATAGAGAAGAAGAGTAAGCATACGATCAGGGCATACACACTCTCCGCCAGAACATTCAGCTTAACCAAACTTCCAGGAGAGGATGAGAAGTCTTGGGATGTTCTCTCTCAGATGCCTGTCGGTGAATTCCATCAGATAGCTAATCCCGAGAGAGGGAGGATGGATGCCTGGATGAATACTCTGGGAAGTCTTAGCCCATCTTCTCTAAATGCTAGGATAGCTGCAACTTCCCATCTTCTCAAGTGGCTGGGCCATGGAGTTCCCGACTGGATTCAGAGGCCATCCAAGAGGAAATCACTACCCAGGACCCTTGGAAGGGCGGAGCTTTCCCGTCTGAGAGAGGCGTCTAATAACTCAGAAGACCCCCTTTCCTCACCGATAGTTACTATCCTCCTTGATACTGGTCTGAGGGTTTCCGAACTCTGCGGTCTGGACATAGAAGACATCGACCTGGATGACCTGTCTGCATTGGTTATCGGAGGAAAGGGGGAAAAAGATCGTACGGTCCTATTCACGTCTGCTACAGTGAGGGCTGTAGAATCATGGCTACCAATCAGGAAGTCAAGAGCGAGACTTACGGGTACCGATGACGGAGAGAGGGCTCTGCTACTGTCCAGCCGAGGAAGAAGGATGAACCCCCGTTCTGTTCAGAAACTGATAGACAGATTAGCAGATGACTCCGATATCCCCCGTTCTAGACTGAGCCCCCACACTCTAAGACATACATTCGCAACCGGATTACTTGAGAGGGGAGCCGACTTGGTTACTATTCAGAGATTACTAGGTCACTCTAGTATAGCGACTACTAGAGTTTATCTGGAAATTGGCGACCAGACTCTCAGAGAAATTTATCACAGAGCTCAGAGAACACCTCCAATCGCGACCTCTTCGTTTGAAAACGAGCTCGATGAGATTAGAAACAAGAATGGATATGAAGCTATCACTCAAATCGAGTAATATCACTTCTTGGCTGGATTCTTCTTGTTAGTACGCTTATCCACCGAATCGGGTCCTTTCCACTCCCTAGCCGCTCCCGCTTCGTTTCCTTGATGCCCCGGAATCGGACAATGCTTGCCAGATCTGCATCTGCTGCAGTTGTCACGTGGAGGATGGTCTACCACCTTCTGAAGACGTCCATACTTCCTGCGGGGCACAAATGTCCTGATATCAGGAGGGACTTAGAAATTACCCGGCCAGTAACCTTGAATCATAGCCCCCTCCCCATGAGTTGTGGACCCTGACCCAGGATCGGCAATGAATACTCACTCATCTTTGCTATATGCCCAAGTTTTGGATGGAGACCCAAGAATGAAGATAGATGCTGAAGGATATCTCAGAGCAGACTCATGGCCCGGCAAAGGAAGGGCAGTCTTTCTGGGAGACGTCGCAAAAGCAGTCTTGAGATTTCTAGGTCCGCATGATCCTCCACAGTTCCCATCTGAGCTAGGATATGACGAGCAGAGGTGGGAGCTGACCTCATCATCTGGAGATGTTTCAGTGAAGATAACCAGCGATTCATACTGGGGGTTCGGGCTATTCGCCAAATGCTTCTACAATAAAATAGAGATAACCGGCCCTCTCACTGCAAGAGCTCGCTGTATTCATGATGTAGTGTCCTCCTTGGGTAGGAATCCATGGGAGCCATTCTGGCTTAGAAGGTTTGAAAGAGTCACAGGCACCAAATCCAAAGAGCATCTAAGAAATTGGATGGATCTGGTAAGTTGGGCCTCTGATGACATGAAATCACAGATCGGAGAGCTAGAAGTAAGAGTCAATGACCTAGAATCGTCAAATGGCGACCAGGATTCACTGAGCAGGGCCTCACTCGCACTTGAAGAAGCAAGTGCCGCACTGATAGACAGAAACGCACCTGCCGTAGAGAGGGCATTAGGGCGTGCCAATAGCGCACTGATTGAGGCGGACCCTAGCACACAGGTCCTATCATCAGAGTATGCCTCGATAGAAATTGAACGTAATCACAAGGAAGACGATAGTATACCATTTGTCGATCTATCCGAGGAATAGTCCTACAGTCCTATTGTATCGCCTAGCCATGATAGGACATTGTGATTAGCAAGATAAATTGTGATGGAAAACACAAAGCAAGCCACGTAAATCATGGTCTTGGAAATCTGAATTGCATCCTCTGACTCCTCATCGAAGTATCGAATCAAACCAGCAGCTTGCTGGATCCCACTCCCCTTCTTCTCCTTCGCCATTGAACCGCCGGACCTGCCTACAGTATTTCAAGCCCGCTAAGGCTCTAATCAAGGCTCCAGCGTCTCGATGAGAACACATCCGCCATCTAGCTCAACTATCTTAGAAGCCGCACTAACAGCAGTCTCCAAGCCAGCGGTCATCAGAATTTCTCTCCTAGATCCAACTTCACTCTGGAACACCAGTCTGTGACTCAGCATCTCCAGAACCTCATGATCCACAATTTGCCATACCCAATCTTCCCCTTCTATAGTTACCAATGCCTCAACAGGAGACAAAGGTCCCTGGTCCAGGCCATTTGACTGAGCCCTCTCAACCAGTTCAACCAGCTTTCTAGCCGATTTGCCCTGATCCAAACTCACTCGTTCTCCAGCATTTCTAGAAATTCTTCTTCTCAGTGTCCTCATAGCATCCCATCTGCGACAACGCCGCAATTCGTGAGCTCCTCATCTGATGTTTAACCGTTTACGGAATTTACACCGGAGAACAAACGTTTCAGAAGGCCAGAACCACCGGCCAATCGATACGAGCCATTGATTCGACAACGCCCAGTCGGAGTATTATGGGAGACTCTCAGAAGCCATGGTCTGAACTGGCATCATCAAGTCTTCTCCTCAAGGCTGTTGCCAGCTGGCGGACAGATCCAGAGGTATGGATCAAGAGCTCATTTGATAGGCTCCCTGAGACAGTGAGAGTCAATCCTCTGAGGGGCGATAGGAAATGGGTTGAGGAGTGGCTCTCAGATTCTGGTTCCAACAGGATTGAGTGGTTCAATGGTCCAGGAAGTGCTTGGGAGATGCCTTTCATGAGAGGTTCTGCTGAGGGGGAGACCAGAGAGCTCCTGAAAGCATTACACGAGACAGGCAGGGTCACGCGTCAAGAACTAGTCTCCATGATCCCCGTCCTGGCAATGGACATAACCCCAGGTGAGATAGTTCTAGATATGTGCGCGTCTCCCGGTTCTAAGACAACCCAAATCGCAGAGTGTCTCGGAGATAGCGGTGTCGTATTCGCCAATGAGATTTCTAATTCTAGAGCCAATACACTGGTGTCAAATATACAGAGGCACTCCTCAAGATCGACCATAGTAATCAATCACGATGGAAGACATCTTCCCAAGGTCCCATTGGATGGATTCGATAAGATACTCGTTGATGCCCCCTGTACGGGCTCCGCGACAACCAGGAAGAATCCGGAGGTGTGGGGCAAGTGGAGTCCTCAAGGCGGAAGGTCACTGCATGATTTGCAGATTAGCCTACTGAGAAAGGCGGTTAGCCTAGTCAAGCCAGGTGGACGTGTTGTATACTCAACTTGTTCTCTTGACCCCATTGAGAACGAGGCAGTGGTGGCTGAGATTATCAGGACTGAGGAGAACTTGGAGCTTCTCCCAGTATCAGAAATTCTTCCCAATTTACCTGGGAGACATGGATTCTCTTCATGGCCCGATATTGACGATGAGGCTGAACCTTCGACGAATATTTCCCTGCAGCCATCGATGACGTCACCTGTTGAAAATGAGATTTCCGAATCCTTGAAGAGGTGTATGAGAATTTGGCACGATGATGTAGGAGGCGGGGGCTTCTTCATTTCTGTAATACAGAAGTCCAGAGACTTACCGGCGAAGCCTCAGGATTCGAAGTTCTACAAATCTCCCGATGAGGTAAACCCCGACATCAAAAGCTCGCCTCAGCCCATCAGTAAAGAAATGAGTAACAGACTCGATGATAGATGGGGCAGTATGCCCGATAATCTTTGGATGAGGGGAAAAAAGATACTCTGGGCGAATCCGCAGGCCAAGGAGATATGGTCTTGTGAGAGAAAGATAAGAAATGGAAGGATTACTATTCCAGGGGAGAGATGGAGACCACTCAAGGTACTACACTTAGGCAGGGAGGTCGCCAGAGTCAGAAAGGAGGAGCCAGAACGAATAACCGGAAAGGCGGCTTTCGAAGTCTCATCCTTCATGAGCAAGGGAATTACAGTAGTGAGCGAAGATACAATCAACTCCTTACTACAATCTCAATTACTAGAAATAGGGGAAACAGGAATCTCCGAGGAAATCAGAGGTGGGCATATTCTTGTTTCCGAAACCGAAGGATTGCCTGTATGGGTGGGCGGGAAAGTAACAATAATGCTCAACCAGCAAGAAATATTGATCAAGAGAAAACAGAGGGACTTGGAGATTGGTACTGAAGACTAGTCACTGAACAAGCGAACAGTAATTATCGAAATTGTATCACATATGTTCATTAGCCTGACTCCATCAATAGAATTTCCCGGTGGTTAGATGATAGACGATACAGATCGAAAAATAATCCATGTGCTACAGAAAGACGGCAGAGCATCCCTAAGGAAGATTTCAGAGGAAGTAGGGGTGGCCTTGGGGACCGTTAGTAACAGGGTAAACAGGATGGAGCACAGTGGGATAATTACCGGATACTCGGTAAGTTTAGATCCTGAAAAGGTAGGATGGAGTTTGAATGTGGTCATAGGCCTGAGAATAGAAAAAGGGAGATTAATAGAGATTCAGGAGAAGATTTCCAGAGACTACAGAGTGTGTGGTGTTTATGATGTCACAGGAGACTATGACTCCATGATTATTGCTAGAGCTAAGGATAGAGAGGACTTGGATGATCTCATCAAGAACGTCATGTCTGTCGATGGTATCGAGAGGTCTCTCACTCAATTAGTCCTGAATACTGTCAAAGAGACGACTACCGTCGCTCCAGAGTAGCTAAAATACACTCATCTCAGAAAGTATGGATGCTACATGAGGGCGTAGCGACTCAACAGTCCTCCCCTCTGGCTTCATGGTCTTCATCAACTCCGTTCTTAGGTCCTCATCGATTTTTACATCCAATGACTCAAGACGCTCTCTGATAGATTTCTGGAGCCTTCCCCCGGTTCTGTCCCAGTCCATTAGAACAATTACTGAACCCCGCCCATCTACCAGGTTCCTAACTCCATAAGTACTGTGCAGATATGCCACTAACTTTGGAATAGGCCACCCTCTATTCACCTTCTCAACTAGCCCCACGAATCCTAATTCCCTCAGGGTCTTAACATCGTTGATCCCCTCTACCAATATGGGACAGTCGCAGCCACCCATTTCCACAGGAGCGTTTCTTTGAATGGAAATCTGAATTACTTTCGAGGCCTTTTGAAATCTAGAAACTCTATCATGAGGGCCTGAGCCCTTTTCATTAACCCCTGAGCCATTATGGTTCATCATGGCTCGATACGGGCGATTTTTCTTTGTAGTTATCCCACTCAGTTGGTATAATCACTCAGGACTTTCATCCGTATTCCTTATGAGGGGAATTCATACCCGTCGATACGGGTAGTGTCTTGACCATCCAGAGCACTCTTTTTCAGGGCCTTTGGGACTACTACATTGTGATATCAATTTTAGTCTCTGTTTTTACATTCACTTGGCTGTATCATCACTCTTTCTGGTACCGTTCTGAAGACGCTGATGACTACAAGAATCCTGATGAGATTTCAGTGGGTGTATTTCCAAAGCACAACGATGACATGAGACTCGAAGTGGCATGGACCATTGCTCCCTTCATACTCATAGTATGGCTAACATACGTCTCATGGGTTCCACTAGATGCTGTCTGGTCCGAGACTGGAGAGGATGGATACCACGGCGAAGAATGCGAGGAAGGACAATCATCCAACAACCAATTAGATCAATATGGAATAGTTACCTCCGAATGCTACCATGTTATCGAGATAACCGGTAAGCAGTGGGTCTGGGCGTTCGACTGTCTTGATCTGCCCACCGAGATTTGTGATACTGGAAGCGATAATATAGAGGTTTACGGAACCGTGCCACTACTTTCATTGAAGACTGGCGAAACCTATCTGGCTGATATGAGGTCAGAGGATGTTACTCACGCCCCATGGTTCCTTGGAATGGGAGTCAAGGAAGACGTACTATATGGGGCTCAGATAGGGCCATCCGAATACAACTGGCCTACAACTCTCTGGCTTCCCATAAGTGACGTCGTAGACGATCAGATCATACTCTGCACCGAATACTGTGGAGATGCACACTCTGTCATGGCAGGAAAACTGGTAGTTCATCAATAGGAGATGACTGAATGAATAGGAAGTCAGCAAGAACTCTACTTGTCCTATCTGCCATCGCAATGGCGATGATAGTTTCACCTGCAGTGGTCTCATACCCAACCGGAATTCAGGGTGTTAAGGACTCCGGGTGTAATTGTCATGGAGCAACTACTAGCTCCGAGGTCATCCCTTCAATCACAGGACTCCCAGATCAGTATAACTACTCCGAGTCTTATGAAATCGTAGTCTCTTTCGTTGGAGGTCCAGCTAGTCCATCCAACGCAAACCAAGGGGGATTCAACCTATGGGTGAGTGACGGCGAGCTTTCACCATCAGATGCTACTGTCCAGTCATACAGTCCTAACGAGGTTAGCCATACAGAAGCAGGAAACGATCAGACAACATGGACCCTGACTTGGACATCGCCCTCTTCAGACAGGAACATAGAATTCATCCTGCATACAAACTCGGTCAATGGAAATGCAGATGGGGCAAATGGAGGGAGCTCAGGTGATATGTGGAACAAACTCACTGCTAAGGTGTCCCCACCGGTCTTAGTTCTAGAAGAAGCCGATCCATTCGTCGTCCTTTCAACCTTGATTGTAGTTTCCGCAATTCTTCTCGCATTCACACTGGCATATGTCTTCTACAGGACAAATCCAGAGTCTTTCACATGGGATTACTTTGCACCTTGGATAGCAGACTGGCTCACTACAACTGACCACAAGAAAGTCGGTACCCTTTACTTCGTAGCCGGGCTATTCTTCCTGGGCGTAGGGGGAATCATGGCTATGATGATCAGAATACAACTGTCAGTACCGGGCAACGATTTCCTTACACAGGACCAGTATAACCAGTTCTTCACTCTTCACGGCACGACTATGATATTCTTGGCCGCAATGCCTCTGATTAATGGATTTGCGAATTGGATGGTTCCGCTCCAGATCGGTGCTCCTGATTTGGCTCTACCTAGGCTGAATGCAATGTCATTCTGGCTACAACCAGTCGGGGCCCTGCTGATATTCACGGGTGTCTTTTCAGGCTCTGGTGCTGATACTGGATGGACTGGATACGCTCCATATGTAGTCAGTGAGACAGCACACATGGGTACAACTATGTGGGTAGCGGGTCAGATAATGCTGGTGGCCTCCTCTACCTTAACAGGGATAAACTTCCTCACTACAATAGCTGTCATGAGGGCTCCAGGAATGGGGTGGCTACAGATGCCATTATTCACATGGTCAATACTAATTGCCAACCTAATGCTGTTCCTATCAATTCCAGCTTTTGGAATCGGCCTTATTCAGGTGTATCTTGATAGGGTAATTGGTACAGCTTTCTATGATGTTTCAGCAGGAGGAGACCCTCTTCTCTGGAGTCATCTTTTCTGGTACTTCGGACACCCTGAAGTATACGTGGTCATAGTGCCTGCCTTCGGAGTTATTTCAGAGGTCATAGCCACCAGTGCTAGAAGGTCCATTTTCGGATATCGATCAATGGTATATGCAATGGCAGGAATTGGTGTAGTTTCATTCATTGTCTACGGGCATCACATGTTTACCAGTGGTATGAGCCCAACTCTAAGATTTGTGACTATGCTAACCACAATGCTAGTCGCAGTTCCCACCGGAATCAAGATTTTCAACTGGCTCAAGACCATGCACGGCGGCTCTCTAGTATACAGGACACATACGCTCTGGACCCTAGGTTTCCTAGTTACTTTCACCTTAGGAGGAATCTCAGGGATGTTCTTCCCTTCAATCGCTATGGATCTTCATCTCCATGAGTCATACTTCGTAGTCGCTCACTTCCACTATGTTCTCGTTGGTGGAACAGTCTTCGGTTTCTATGCCGCAATCTACTACTGGTTCCCCAAGATGTCCGGTAGGATGCTAGACGAGAGACTAGGAGTTCTGCACTTCCTTATTGGATTCATCTCATACAATGCTCTATTCTGGCCTATGCACAGGTTGGGAGTATGGGGAATGGCACGAAGGCATCATACATACTTCGTCACTACGGAGGAGGCAATGGGAGCACTACCGATAGAGGCCGCTGGTTGGAACATGTTCATATCCGTTGCAGCATTCATATTCTTCTTCTCTAACTTCATTATGGTGGCAAATATGATCAAGACTCTTATCAGGGGCGAGAAGGCTCCTCCTGATCCGTGGGGAGGATGGTCTTTCGAGTGGATGACGACATCTCCTCCTCCTACTCCAAGCTTCGATCCACATAATCTACCAGTACTCACTGACGCTAATGAGCACATTGCCAATGAACCAGGGACGATTAGCAAACTATTCAGCAGACTAATGGTAAGCGAGGAAGATACAGAGGAGGTGACCCATTGAGCGTTCATGATGACCACCATCCAAGTGCATGGGGGCCTCACGATTGGAGTCATGGTGCTCCCCACAACTCTTGGTCACCCGTAATAATGAGCGTTGGAATCGGTATTTTCCTCTTTTCTTTAGCTGGAGTCTACAAGTGGGGAGAAATGGTAGATGCAAGCTCGATTGCATTAGTCTTCGCAGGTCTCGCGATAATTATGTTCGGTCTCACAATATTCTGGCGCCAAGACATCTCATTCGATGGCGCCTACGAGCCCAAGGCGACTGGA
>DALF01000061.1 GCA_002499345.1 Euryarchaeota archaeon UBA170
CTGCTGTCCTTGGAGCTTGCCTTGAGTACGCATTCTGATACCGCGTGTCCGCACTGTGCTGCGAGCTTTCCCTTGGATAGGTTAAGATCGGCCCTCGTAACGAGTACCATGGTGAGCTCAGGTGCTGCTCTTGACAGGGGCCACCACCACCTCTCTCTTTGGAGAGTGCCTGGACATGATCTCGGAGAGTGGCTCAGAAAGCCATGCTGCAAAGGCCACGTTGCCTACGCCATGAGCCAAATCGAATGGCAGACCCACCATTATGTACACTGGCAGACTCTCGAGGGGAATGGAATGTAGGACGCTGATCGATACAACCCAGTCGAAGAGGAAGGCCGCTATGAACGAGAGAGTGGCCACGCGAGGAACTGATATCTTCTCACCAATTCTGAGACTCTGGGATAGCAGTGCACCTGTGACTCCGATGAGAGCCCAACCCAGTGCTTGGTAGAATGTCCAAAGACCGTGTCCCAGAACCAGATTGGACACGATTGCGACTAACGTGGCCACGCCAATCGATTTAGTGGCCCCATAATGGATCCCCACTAGAAGGACAATTACGGTCACCGGTTGGACATTTGGAAGTGGTTCGAGGAGGACTCTTCCTGTGACTGCGAATAGCGCCATCAGTGCGAGTACTGTTAGGCTACTACCCGAATCCAGAGAACTCTCGGCCTTCCACATTGACCATGCAACAATAGCGAGCAGGGAGAGATTGAGAACTAGCGTCTCGAGGGGCGAGAGAACTATTGCATGTGCGTCCAACATTACATCACTCCCACTGTGATGAGGGGGCCCATCTATTCATAATTCCGCTCTGCAAGTTCTCACCATGTCGCTATATTCCAACTTATGACATCGCCCTCGGCCATTACCAGACCACCGATACCGACCATGGAATAGCCTCCATTGTGAGAGAGGCTCCAGTATGCGCCGTTGAAGTCCCCTTCGATCTCTTTTTCGTTCAGTCCTCCGATTGTGTGGATCCATTCCCCCCAATTGGGATTTACGAAATAACCGACAGCCAAGTGCCCTCCTGCGACTCTTGTGGCGTCCATCATGAAATCCATTCCATCTGTGTACCCATCAAATCCTCCTACGCAAGCACCAGTCAGATTGAGATCATGGTTGACTCCAATTATGGAACCGTCAGTATCTATCATTGTTACTCCTGAGGAGTATACAGAATGAGGATACTCTTCCGGGAAATTAATGCATATGACTTGATTTTCATTCCACTCAGTTGGCAACCCAACGTGAGAAGACTCGTTATCGCTGACGAATCTCGCGGCCTTTTCATTCACGGAATCTTGCAGAAAGGGCAGTAAGATAATTACTACAACTAGTAAAACAATAGAGCCTAGTCTAAGTTTATACGACACGGAATCTGCACCAACAAAAACAGGTACTTTAACTTGGCACAAGCTAACATCTAGCTGTCAGTAATTGAGCTTATCTTATCTCTGAGTATTTGACTAACTATCTTACCATCCGCAGAACCCCCAAGCTTCTGCATGACTAGCCCCATTAGAGGCCCTACAGAAGCCATTCCTCGCTCGGAGATAAAGTCGGCCTTTTCAATCATTATTTCCTCCACAGCATTCTCCACATCACTATTGTCAGCTGGAATGAAACCTCTCGATTTGGCTTCAGAAACCATCCAATCTATCAAATCGCTGGTTTTGCTACCTGTAGATTCTTTGATCAGAGGGAGAATGCCATCTCTCGTTATCTGGCCACTCTCCCTAAGATGGATCGCTACTGAAAGAGCATTCACATTGGAAGATCCGAATTCTAGGAGAGCGCTCGCCCAAGCCTTCGCTGGAAGGGCTAATTCTCCTTCTATTCCCTCAAATAAAATATCGTCTAGTTCCCCATTGAGGATTGATTCTGCTTGATTTGAAGAGATATCCAATGTAGATAGCCTCTGGGATCGCTCTTCTGTCGATAGCGGGAGGCTAGAACAGATTAATTTCCATCTTTCTATAGAAATATCTTGTAGGGGAATGTCGGTTTCTGGATACATCCTAGCCCCTCCTGGCAGAGGCCTGAGAGCGGTGGTAGTCCCATCGTCTGGCTGCCCCTTCTTGATAACGACGTTTCTCACTTCTTGGGGTATTCTATGATATGCCTTTCTAGATCTATCTACCACAGATTCCAGAGCGAGCTTGGCTTGCCAGTAGGGAGCAACGCAGAATGCAAAGGCATCGCCCTCAGAGAGCATCAGTGAGGATCTGATGGAAACTACGTCTTCTTCGGATATCCCATATGCCGGAAGTTCATCCGAATGGAAGATGCCGGCGATACCTGCTAATTTTGCTGCACTAGCGAGCTCTCTTCCTAGGCGTGGTAGCTGGGAGCCTTCATTGTCAAGGGATTTGGTGCCTAGCTTACCTGAGAATCCAGGAAGCCTGACAGCCAGTGGTGAGGCTCCCTCGGAAAGAGCTTTTTTTACCATCGAGGATTCACAAGACGATAGTGATTCAGAAATATCATGGAACTCCATGGGGACTCTGGATTTGGCCGCTATCGCCACTCTGTTTTCTATTGTTATCTCGGTGTTCCTCCGATCATAGGGCAATGGAGGAAGCTTTGCTTCATCCCTCAGTTGATTTGCCAGCCTGTACATGTGTAGTTGCCTGGCCATCTCGATACGTATTATTCTGGGAATCCACTCTAAATCCTGACATCCCTTGATTTCAACCCTATCTCCACAGGCTATGCTGACATTCAGATCTTGCCTTATGGACCCTAGCCCCCTCCTTACTCTTCTTGTATCTCTAAGTAGAGAGCCCAGTGCGAGAGCCGACTCTTTTGCATGTTCGGGAGTCACTATGTCCGGATCAGTCGCTATTTCCACAAGTGGGAGACCCAGTCTGTCTAGTGTATATGTGACTAACTCTCCCTCTGGAGTTGATTTGGTCTCGAGCTTTCTTGCCGAGTCCTCTTCTAAGCATATCACTGAAACCCCAACTTCTCCAGTTTTGGTAATCAATTGGCCGTTGGTGGAGACTAGTGTGGTCCTCTGGAATCCACTGGTGTTAGAGCCATCAACTACTGTTTTTCTCATTGGCTGAAGGGCGGGCACTGGTTTCGCTTGCAACAACGCTGACATTGTTAGGACTATATCCACCGCTTCACGATCATGGGGTAGAGGAGGTGCCTCATCTAACTCGATTAGCCCTGCATTTGGTGGCTGGACGTAGGCAAAGGTTCTGTTTCTACGTTGCTCGAACCTAGCGGCGACGTCTATCTTGCCCCCCTCTCCTCGAGATGCTCTGAGTCTTCTCTCGGAGTATCCCCAGTCATCCGGGATGTCATCGATACCGAAATCATACAGCTCACTGGGCATTCTAGAGTGTAGTTTACCCGTGGCGAGTTGCTGATGTATCTCAAGGCCACACATGAAACCCAAGGAGTCGGGGTCCAGAGAGGATGGTTTTGAGACGTCTCCCATTGGTTCCATGGCACAACGAGTGGGCTTCCGCTCATAGGCTCAGCGGACGAAAGAGTAGGTTCCTCCGCGTGGGGAGAAAATTTCTCCACTGATGCTCATAGAAGAAATAACACCGTCAACCTGCCCCTCATTGATTCCTAAATCAGTAGCTCTGTTGTATATCTCATCGATATCTGCAGTTCCTCCTCTCTCCATGCATATCCCTCTGATAATCTTCCTTACATTCCTATCGATGTTTCTCTTTGATGCTGAAACACCAGAGTGAATTTCAGACTCATCCTCGATATTAGAGTCCTCCCTCCAATGCTTGTAGACGGCCAAAGCCATCTTGGCATCATTTTCATCGGCCGTGTGTTTCAGATGCATCCTAGCATGTGCTTCGGTAAGTCTGATTAGAGCTTCAATGGCTCTGGCGGTTATTGGGATTGGCCTGTCCTTCTCCCCTTCTCCCTCATATTCCCCTGGAGATCTGTCTTGTGCTGCAGTCTCATTCCTAACCTGAACATAATATTCAGAAATCATCAGTTTAGCCTTTTCATCTAGTTGCGGGAAGAAGTTTCTCTTAGCATAAGCTACATATTTTCTGAGAAAGTCCATTGTTAGATGTTTGTTTCCGTCGACCCCATATCCAAACACTTCGCCCTCCTCTGAATCGGAAGGCTCGTAATTCATATCTTGCAGGCTCATTTCACTTGGTGAAGAGCTTCTTATATTGAGAATATGCGTTGCTATTTTCTGATCGGTAGTTTTCTCGGTATCATCTCTGATCAGCCAAAGTAAGTCAAATCTAGATGCCAGTGGATAAGGGAGGTCGGTCTCTTTGAATGAGGTCATAATTGACGTTCTTTCATTTCTGTTTGAGAACCTCCCGTCTTTCGGGTTAGCTGCAGCGAGAACCGCGCATCTAGAAGGAAGAGTTGCCGTAATTCCGCCCTTCGCGACGAAAATCTTCTGTTGCTCCATTGCTGGGTGCATAGCGCTTCTATCATCTGGAGAGATTTTATCGAACTCATCGATCGCGGCTAAACCCCTGTCCGAAAGGGGGAGTACCCCTGCCTCCAGAGCAAACCGACCATCGCCAAAGGAGTCTCTGATTGCGGCCGCGGTTAGGCCAGCTCCGGTGGTTCCACCCCCAGAAGCGAACTTCCCCCTTGGAGAGATATTGGACATATATCCAAGAAGCTGGGACTTGGCTACACCCGGATCTCCCATCAGGAGAATATGGATATCGCCTCTGAGATAGGTATCATCGGCGGTTTTTCTTCTGACTCCCCCGAACAGCTGGAGTGCTAGTGATCTCTTGATTAGCTTGAGCTTGTCATTAGCGAAAATTGAGGGTGCGATAGATTTCTGCATTAGTGTAAGTAGTCCCTCTGTGGCCGCGATATCTTCGATTTGCTCTCTTTCCTCGTCATTTATCTTAATCTCAGTGAAAGGGACGCTCTCGTGTCTAGAGCTGATCATCTGATATACAATATCAAACATCGGGGTCTTCTTGTTTCTCTTTATTTCAGACCTGACAACAGGGATCACATTAGCGGTGATTCTTTGCCCTGGTAGGTGCTTGTTGACTAAATCCCCCTCTAGCAGAACATTTGCCCTAGATGGTTGCGCTCCGCTAGGTACGTTCTCTGGTAGCTCTTGAATCTCAAGCCACTGGTTGTTTATCATCCTAGAGCTATTCA
>DALF01000058.1 GCA_002499345.1 Euryarchaeota archaeon UBA170
GCGAAAGTTACAGCTGACTCAGCAGTTGACATTATCCTCTCCATAGTCCAGCCCTCGGCATACTGTCTGATCGGACTAGTCCCTAGGAATGCGCTCGCTTGTATCTGAGTCTCATGTTTTGATTGTAGGTCTACCAGAGGCTCGATATCAGATACTAATGTTCTGACCGCACAACCCGGACGAAGTGAGTAACCACTGTCTCTCATGTGACTCAGCATTGAATCAATGTGACCCACATGTTGTGGTCCAGCACCGGGCAACCCTAGATCGACCTTCTGGATGCTGAGTTTTTCCATGAAGTCAATCAACTCTATTTTCTGTTCAATAGTGGGATTAATTGCACTAGGGCTTTGGAGGCCATCTCTGAGGGTTTCATCGTCAAACCATAGTTCATGGGGGTGATTCGAAGGCTCCCTTGTGACCTCATAATCGATAGTGTTCCAATCAAAGATTAGGTCCTTCTCCTCCATCGCACCACCTTCTATTTATGCTCTGCAACTACCTATCAAGTGCTTGAATCCATCGGGACATCGAAGTCTTCAGACTCTACCATTTTCTTTGCTCCTGTCATTAATCTCAAGACGGAAAATTATGCCAACGCATATCACAACTCCGATAAATGCAGTTTGCAAGTCCCAGCTAGAAGTGACCAACAATAGGAAGAACATTGCCAAGTAATACAGTGAGAAGAAGAATGATCTAGCGGCCTTGGGCATTCTACCCTTCTCATCCAATCCCTCTTTGATGTCTATTCTCCAAACTGTTGATGCATACCATCCGCTTAACAGGAAGCAACTCCATCTTAGAACCTGGAAGAGCGGGTCGCTATCATCTAGATGACCACGGGCAATCGGAGCATAAGTAGAGACAATCATCAGCGCGACTGCATATATTTTCATCTCTAAAATGGTTCTAGACTTTCCCTTGACATTAGGCATCATAGGGACTCCAACCTCTCCATACTCCTTAGATTTGTATAGTGCCAGGGCCCAGAAGTGAGGAGGCGTCCACAAGAATATCACCATGAACATTAGCCAAGGCATCATACTCCCTATCTCAGTTACCGATTCCAACACCGACCAAAGAGAGTCGTATGATATGTCCAGTGAGCCTTCTGAAGCAGACCACCCAACTAGTGGTGGTGTCGAGCCTGCGATACCGCCTATTACAATATTCTGAGGACTCGTCCTCTTCAACCAAATGCTGTAGACGAACACATAGAATAGTACACTAAAAGCAACCCAAAATGCTGCAACAGGATTAGCCATGACATATAGCCACCAGGTCCCTAAAATTGAGATCAGAATTCCAAATATAAGTGCGGAGGAAGGTGAGATTTCACCCGCAGGAATAGGCCTATTAGCGGTTCTAGACATCAGGGGGTCTATATCTCTGTCATACCACATATTGATTGAATTGGCACCACCTGCTGTGAGATAACCACCTATCAGAACTATTGATATCGTTCTCGCAGTATTCTCAGACAGGCCCCCCGACTCGAGGAGGTCATGTGCCAGTACCGAGCAAATCCCGGTTATCTGCAGAAGGATGACCACACCAGGCTTTGTCAGAGCGAAGTAACTGGCAAATCTTACGTTCATCTATCCACCTAGGTCCCGACAATAACCTTAGCCCGCCCGGATGAGGAAATAATAGTAACTCCCAACCAAGCGGTAGCTAAGATAGTGAATGACACCGTCGCAACCATCAGGTGTGCTAGTGATAGATACTCAGAAAAGCTCCCCGACTCCCATGAGATGATGTATGATGCCCCCAGTAGAGCATTCCCGAAATAAGTCGCAGAAGATGCCCATATCCAGTTTCTCAAAACAATCCCGCTCTGTCCATGCTCACATTCTTTCCAAATTTTATAGGAGGATAGAGCCATCATTGCCCCGACTATTCCAACTAACCATCTGTGAACAATTTGAGACTGTAATTCCCAGTCATCTATGTTCTGAATAAATCGGCCGTTACACAGTGGCCAAGATTCCATTACCCCTCCGACCCCACATCCATAGTTGGCTCCCGGAGTAGTGGAAACATACACTCCAGAAAATAGAGTGATAAGAGTCGAGAGCGAGAGTAGTCCAATCCATTTCTTCCACTTCAATCCGACTAAGGGATCGAAGTTTATCCAATTCGGCAAGTCCCCCTCGTCCCTACGGATTTCTATCCAGAGCCATATGAGTGATATCATGAATGCTAGCGCCGATCCAAGATGAATGGCCACACTCCAGTTTTCATTATCGAATTTTACTGTTAGCCAACCTATGGCTCCTTGCCACAGAATAAGTGCAAACGTCAAAGAAGATACTCCTCGAACCCTCGGAGAATTCCAGTTTTCTCTTCTTACCAAGAACCAATTGACAATCACCAAGGGCCCTACTAATGCCCCAGCCAGTAATCTATGGAACCACTCAGTGAAAATCTGGAATGAGGTATACCTATGTCCAGAACCTCTGGAATCAGCCTCATCAGGATTTTCTTCCCACCACTCGCCCTGTTCTTCTTCTGAGATATCAAAACCAAGAGTTCCAAAGCATTTAGGCCAGTCTGGACAGGATTCTCCGGCATCATAAATCCTGATCATTCCTCCCATGGCAATTACCATGATTGTCAAAACAATCAGAACCTCAGTAGCCCTTCTAGGACTTACCGGCAGAGTCAGAAAATCACCCTTTGAGGTATCACTCTTCATTTAGGTGGGGGTCCACATCTATAGGTATGCGTTCCTGCTCATACTCGAGAGTAGCTATTTTCATCGGATCTAGAACTACTCTCTCTTTGGCCTCATCTACGCCATAGAGTTGTATTAGCTCGTCACTGAACTTCTCTCTCAGCTCATCTTCTGTAACGTACAAGGGAGCACCCATGCTAATCTGAAGCGCTCTCGCGCCTATTATTCTAGCCTTCTCAAATCTTGTGTGGTGTCTAACAGGCTTAACCATCGAGCGGCCGACCCGCGACTCCCACATAAGTGCTGTGACTCGGATTACTTAGCTATAATCGGCATTAAACCCTTAATCACAACGAACCAACATCGCTACTGCATTGCCTCCGCCTAGACATATAGTGACAATTCCTGTCTTGTTGCCCGTCCTCTTCATGGCATTGACCAGAGTCATCAAACATCTAGTGCCCGTTGCTCCCAGCGGGTGACCAATAGATACCGCTCCACCGTGAATATTGAACCGATCATCCGGAATTTGGAAATGCTTCCTTATAGAGCACGAAGCAGATGCAAATGCCTCGTTGTGCTCATACAAGTCGACGTCTCCGGATTCCAATCCATTCCTGAAAAGTAACTCTTCAACAGCTGGAATCGGAGCCGACATCACTCTTCCCGGATCGACTCCAGAGGTTGTATAGTCTACAATTCTGGCTAAAATAGGTAAGTCCAATCGATTAGCTACAGATTCGGATGCAACCAGTACTGCCGAGGCGCCATCAGATATCTGACTGGCGTTACCTGCAGTAACTTGTCCTTCTTTGTCAAAAACAGGTTTCAGGACCTCTAGACTTTCCATATCCGCATCTCCCCTAATGCCTTCGTCGGCCGCCAGCTCCTTCATCACTAGACACTCCGATGACATCCAACCATTTTCCCATGCCTCGTAACTCAACCGATGCGATCGAAGTGAGTATGAGTCAGATTCTCTTCTAGAAATCCCGAATTCATTAGCACAGGTTTCACCAGTATTCCCCATAAGCTCTCCAGAGTATGAATCAACGAGTCCGTCATGAGAGAGTATTGAGATTAGTGACTCAAAGGGAACATCATCCCCCCTTCTCGCATCGCGAACAAATCTAGGAGCGTTTGACATTGATTCCATCCCTCCTGCTATCACAATCTCAGATATTCCTGCTCTAATTTCCGTGGCGGCAATCATTACCGCCTTCAGACTAGATCCGCATACCTTGTTTATGGTAGTACAAGGAGTGGTAAATGGCATCCCCGATCCCAGTGCAACTTGTCTAGCAGGAGCCTGTCCAGAACCTGCTTGCAGTACTTGGCCAATGTATACCTGGTCAATTATCCCACTTCCGGCATCAATACCAGCTTTAGTTAGAAGTTCACTGACTGCCATAGTTCCTAGTTCGACTGCGGTGTATGCAGAAAGCGCCCCTCGGAACTTACCGAAAGGCGTTCTTGCATAACCGCATATGACCGCATCAGGCATGGGCATCCCAGTGCACTACTGGACTTCAAAGGTCCGATTGGATGTACTAGTAAAAACATCATTTAGAAGAGTTGTACCCATAGAATTCCGAGTTTAATAGTTCAGGTCGAGAATCTGGCTTTAGAAGAATAGTTCTAACGGACCAGAGATCTTTGAAGACCCTGTATTGAGAGGTGGCATCTAGATAGTCCACCCCACTAGTACCCCCTGTCCCTATTCTTCTTCCCATTATTCTCTCAACCATTCTCGCGTGTGAGTGTCGCCACTTTACCATGGATTCTTCTAGCTCCACTATTGCATCTACCAGCTTCCTCGGCCAGGTCAATAGAGGTAATTCTCGATAAGATTCAATGAACAAGAGGCCAGCTCTGGATCTACTTATCTCGCCATCGGGTTTGAGAAACGAAATAGCCCCATCATGAGCGGCATTCATTCTCGCTGCCATCATCTCAGATGATTTTGAAGCTAAATCACATATTTCTCGATGTGCCCGAAGATGGGAATCAATGTAATCTGATACTACTTCTTGATCATCTTCTGAACCAAACAGTGATCCCATTATGGGCGTTCTTTCTATCCATTTCATTAGGGACTCAACCAAGCTAGGTAGATCCTTGACACTCTCCAGCCGTTCAAGGATCTCCTTTTTTGCTTCCCCGTTATCTACCATCTTTCTAAAAGAATCCAATGGGTCAATACCACCAAACCTCTCAGAGTTCTCCAGCCCTAGAAGGATTTCAAACTCTCTCATCTGATACGATTCAAATCCCGATGCAGTGCCCAAGCCATCCCTGAAAGATAGAAAGCCCTGAGGAGTCAACGTTTCCAGTACGGTCCACTGGCTAGCCATCAATCTGAATATCTCAGTAGTCCTTCCTAAGTGATCAACCGCAACTGGAATCTGGTCCTCTGGAACAGGGACTTGGCAGAGTATGTCTCTTACCTCAGTAAGCTCTCTGATAATTTGCTTAAACCAAAGCTCAAATGTCTGATGCACTATGATGAAATGCATCTCATCGGAGCTTATACCACGGTCCTCGCCTTGTAATTCAAGAAGTTGTCTCAGATTGAGGTACCCCGAGTAAGTCCAGTTTCGGTTCCCGCCATCATCCATGTCTTCTGCTAACAGTCACCGCTTGAAGTATTGTCGCTAAATATTCAGTCAATTTATCATAGAATCCTCTAAATCTACCAATAGTAGCAGGGATGTGTGACCGAGACAAAAACGGAGGAGGGAATAGGCCCGAAGAGACCCAGTCCCCTACTTACAATAGACTCCAAACTGAGCCTATCCCTGTTATCATTATCCGAAGCCGAAGAAATCTTCAATGTAGTGGAAGAAAATAGAACCTATCTGAGAAAAACACTTCCTTGGCTAGATGAGGTGAATTGTTTGAGCGAGAAGATCTCCTATATCTCACACTGCATTTCCGATTATGAGACAAATAAGGGCATAATGTACTCGATTATTTTGAATGGAAAGATAATTGGCACCGTCGGACTAAACTGGATAGATCATGAAAACAAGAGCTGTGGTGTTGGATACTGGGTATCCGAGGAGTGCACGAGAAAGGGAATAGCGACTCGCTGTTGTTCGAGACTGATTGACCACTGCTTCAACGACCTCAATCTTCACCGATTCGTTCTTGAAGCAACCGTGGAAAATATTCCTAGTTGCAGAGTGGCTGAGAAGCTGGGCCTACGTCTCGAAGGAGTGACCAAGGACAGAGAATGGCTCTACGACAGATATGTGGATGCCAATCTCTATGCTATAACAAAGCCAGAATGGAATAGATCATGACTCACCGACTACTTCTTGCTAAGAGGCCATAATCCTCCACCGAGCAATTCCCCGGAGGAAGCACAGAAAGAACATCATCTTGTGATAGGCCGGTTGCCTTTGAAATTGAATTAGCTACATTCTCTTTCTTCTCTCTGCCTGGAATTATTCTGGCCCACCTGCCGAAAGACTTCGATATCGACTCAACAGTTCCTATCACTGGAAGGGGGACCCCATTTACTACTCCCATCCCCATTCCCAATTCCAATGGTAAATCTCTGTACCAATGCCTTTGACCCCTTACAACGAAGGCCCCCCTGCCAAGCGATTCGCCACTTTCGGTCTTCTTCGATACCTGACTGGGCCTGACATAAAATGCAGTTGCCGCCGCCCCACCGCTCCCCCATGCTCTGGACCAGCAAACAGCTATCTGTGAAGCCTCTTTCAGTAATGAGTCAGGAAGCTCACGAGCATCTTCAGGGCCATCCATGTTCTGCGATATCTGGAGCGAACAAACACCTTCTGGAATATGTTCGGTAGTTGAATCCCTGAACTCTACACCCTCTTTGATTTTCAATACGCAAGAAGGAGCGCCATGTAAGTCTGCATGGATGTACAGGTCCTTAGATCCCAAGTGCTTCTTTACAATGGAGTCATTTCCTTTTGCGTCTCTACCTCCTACTATCATCCGACCATCAGAAAGTATGCCCCATCTATACTTTTCAAACCAAAATCTCCTACTTCTTTTGATGGCTCTAAGCCTCCCTCCAGCAGCATCTTTTGCAGCTTTCCTTTCTTCCCTTTCCTGAGACTCAAGAGTCCTCTTTAGGGCAACCTCTGCGCCTGATGCCTTATCCTTCTGAGTCCTGCCGATCTCAAAATATCGTTGTGCATTCTGATGTACCGTCTTATCCACCTCTAGGGTCACACTAGTCCCAGGATCGCCATCTTCATCAGGAAGATAGGCTAGGATTGTCCTCTTCTTAGCATCTATTCTGCCTATCCAATCAACACCTTGGGACATATCCGATACCTCTAGCCAGCTTGTATTGGAAACTGCCTGATTGAACTGGGTGATTATTGAGTTAACATGCTCCCAGTTTTCCTGAATTGATTTTCCTAGCTCTTGAGAAATCGAAGCCTTCTGGATGAACCCCTCTATGGCTCTCTTCTGCTGTTCTGCTCTTCTCTCTAGCTTGGCCTGTGATTGCTTTTGAGTGGAGCCCTCCTCAATCAGCTTCTCCTCTTCTCTCCGGATGAATCCTGCGGAGTCATGCTCTCCAAAGACGGTATCCAGAGCTTCTGAGAGGGAAAACATCTCGATAAATGGTTTTTCATCCATATTTTTCAACCATATGGGCGAGATAAGCATAGCTCCGCTAGGACGCTCATTCTCCATACTTTCTTTGGAAGATTTCCATTTCTCCAAGCTACCCTGATCCTCAACCCACAGAATACACCTGTCGCCCCTCTCAAGCTCATCCATCATAGAGGCAATCGAATTTAGCAGAGAGGCACGTTGTGTTTCATCTAGGGAAGATGCCGACAAATCCTCTGATAGTTCGGCACCCGAACAAACAGCGGCTCCATAGACACGGCCCACATTCAATCTGGAAGCAACCGTCCTGATGATATCGCTATCACTCTCCTCGAGTATATGGTCAAGCTTAGTTCTGTCAAGATTACGAGGGTCAAGCGAGGCAGGAGGAGGGGCATATTTCACCCCTTTCTTCAATGTTCTACTGGCATATTTGGCATGAGTCAGAGGTTGGATTATGACTCCCTCCTCATCCAAAAGAAGAACATTTCCATCTCTGAATAGCTCTATCACCAGCGACATCTTTCCCCTGCCGTGCTCGAACTCCAGGGACATAACTCTGTCAAACCCAAATTGCGATACTCCGATAAATCTGGAGTTCCCGAGATACTTTCTCAGAATCATTGCAAACTGAGATGGATTGGGTGGCATCGGCCGGTCTCTCGAAGAGTAGTAAACTCTCTTTCCCCTGACTATCACGAGATCTCTATTGGGAAAACCCTTCTTGCTCATTCTCAAGACTATTTGCTCATAGTGGGGCTGATACGCCTTTCTGACCCTAGAGCCGACCATCTCCCCGAGTTCACGAACGGTTCTGGCGACTTCGAATGATGAGGTCTGCTCGCGCATTGTATCAGGTGCGCGTCACAGGCTGACTTCATCAGCCAATCGCTTATTCTTCATGTCAATCACTCCAATAACTGGAAATGATGAATCTCTTTGATTACATCAGCCTCATGCGCGTATTGATTCGAAGGGACCTCGATGAACTTACAATTTGGTATCCTATCAATAATGTCCATCGCTCTGTCCATCCCATGTAGCTTGTCAGAGGAGGCTGTCATTACTGCACACGGAAATGAAATCCCATCTAAGTTGTCAGGAAGTGAGTATTTCATTAACGACCTAGCTGAAAGGTGCATCTTCTGAAGGTCCTGCGATAGCAGGGCTCTCCTATACCTTATTCTCTGCCCCTCCTCCTTCACCTTTCTTTCAACCGCCCAAACCGTTAAACGGACAATTATCGGATACATGAATCTAGGTAAAGGTAGAACTATCAGTGCCTTTGCCCAGAAAGGGAATTTGAATTCTGAATTAGGTGCTAGAAGGATTGAGCTCCTACCCGAAAGTCGGCCGCAATTGAATGAATCAATGAGGATCGTAGATCCTAAAGATGACGAGTACCAGTCTATCTGGGTGCTTTCCAATTCATAGAATCTTAAGACCGCGACCAAGTCAGAGGATAGTTTATCTACACTGAAGTCTGATTCAGAGATTTTCTTACTAATCTCAGAGCTCTTCTTCTCACGTGTTTCAATGTAAACTATCGTTCTCTCAGAGGACCACTCAGAAATCAGTGGGCGCCACCCCTCAAACAGTGACCCCCAGCCAGCTACAAAGACAACCGTCGAAGCACTCTTCGAACTGGTAGGCTTCCAAGTAATGACTCTCAGCTTTACCCCTTCGTCTACTGGGACCCACTCCTCAGAGACTTCAGAACCAGGAAAACTAGGCGCTCCAGACCAGTCAGAATCCATGTTGGAACTACCGTCCTCTTCCGCCGCCACCGGACCTGCCGCCG
>DALF01000011.1:0-3155 GCA_002499345.1 Euryarchaeota archaeon UBA170
ATCCTGAATCCATCATCCAGTTTCTTACCTCCATCGATTGCCTTACTCTCCAACCCGAGACGATCGGGTATCCATTTTCCGAATAGCATCGCACCGGTATTGGCCAGATAGAACGGCCCATACATAACAAGTACTGTGACAATATTGAGGGTAAACCCCAAGGATGTGTCGCTGAACGATTCCGCAAGCGTCTGCATGATAACCACACATTCCAATCGTTGCCGGCGTATGAGTGATTTGGTAGGATTGGACTATCGCCACTTTATGACTAAATTAGGGAAATCATTGATTTGCCAACCATCTTCCCGACTGAATATGAATAGGAGGATTGCGGTCTTTCAAGTGTTGATTATGTTAACATCGGTGATTATCGCCAGTGGAGTGGCAACCGGACAGGAAAATGAGACCGTGATCGCCACAAGTGTCACTTTGGAATCGGATGGGGACTACTCATTGTGTGATTACGGTCGCGTCAGGATTGTAGATGGAGGGGAGCTCACAATCAGAGACAGTTCAATCCAACTGCATTGTGATATAACAATCGAGGAAGGAGGAGTCCTCAATATGGAAGATTCTTTGGTTGCATGTGGCCTTTCAGATGAGCCTGATTACAATTCGGACTGTGGTTATGGGCTGAAAGGATATGGGTACTGGGACGAGGAAAGCAGAGCCTCATTCAGAGTTCCCAATGAGGGTATTGAGGGCGATTTCACCATGACCATGCATTCCGTTGGAGGAGCTAGCTACTACGGCTCCCAGGCATTCGTAGGTGATTCGGACCCAATCTCACTGAATGGCAGCAGTCACACTTTTGAGTTCTCAGATACAGATGGCGAAGATATCTGGATAGGCCTGATAGGGTATGGCCAATCTCCTGTCTCTATTTCTCATGTGATAATAGAAGTAGGGAATGAGGAGATCGAGCTAGCGGGATATTACCTGGAAAGCATGAACATGATGGCTGCGGGAGAGAGGCAGTATGAAATCCAGGTAAATGGTCAAATTAGCATGAGTGGCTCGTCTCTGGTCGGGACCAAACTGACCATTGGCGAATATGGCTCCCTTGTGACGAACGGCAGTACTTTCGACAGGGTCGGTCCCATACTATCCCTAGGAGACGGCTCTATTGTCAAGATAGTCAACTCGACATTCATCAACAGCCTCGATGACCACGACGTCAGAGGCACTGCGTTCAGTGAGATTACCTGGGAAGACTCTGTCGGGAGCGGAGGATTCACAGATAGATGGGAGAGGAGAGTTGTTGATCAGAAGGTGGTGTTCGACTCCAAAGGCGTGGTTTTCAGAGTTAATAGGATGGGGGTTGCTGAATCCACGTCATTCGAGTCTTTCAGCGATGACTCCGGAGAGGCCTTGGTCAATGGAGGAGGAGAGAGAGTGGTAGAGGTAGGCTGGTCGAATGGGACAATTTGGAGCGAGTCAGCGATAATTGAGATAATCTCATACAGGACTGGTTGGAATCCAGATGGCTCCGGGATTGATGACTATGGCGGTTACAGCATACCCCTGTCATGGCATGACTTACAGTACGTAAGCGATAGTACTCCGCATGTAGAGTGGTCAAATCTGGAGGTTGTACTCGAAGAGGGCGTATCTGAACCGGTGGGCTATACGGGTGGCTCAGTGCCAATGCGTGCATCGTTCACGAACAGTGGAACTGCCTCCGCTAGCTTCTACGTATCTTGCGTCGTAGTTGAGACAGGTTTGGATGCCGATATTGGTGGATACCAAGGACTAGTACTGAATGCCGGCCAGACGGATGAGCTGCTATTCGACTGGAGAGGGGGCGAGACTGGAGATTACAGTCTGGATTGTGAGGTCCTGACGCCGACGCAATTGGTATCAGATGATTCATTCGGAGGCGGGACATTTTCCTCCGAGACGGTTTCTTGGTCCGAAGTCGACGAAGATGGAAGCTTGCCGATGGCATCCATACTAGTTGCCATAGCCGTTACGATAGTTCTGATTGGGTTATGGCTAATCAGGAAGAGCTCCGGAGAGGAGCTCGTGGACGGTATCGAAAGTACTACTGATATGGTATGATTCAGTTGGCGAATGTACCGTTCTGATAATCCAAAAATGCCTGTTCAATTTCTTCCCTAGTATTCATGACAAACGGACCATAGCGAGAGATAGGTTCGTTCAATTCTGGACCTGCTAGTATCAAGAGCTCGGAATCCGTGTTAGATTGTATTTCCACTTCTGGACCCTCTGATAGAATGGCCAACTCTCCATCTCTTATCTGTTGATTGACCCCGAATCCGAATGATCGGGGGCGGGTCTTGATGCGAGTTTCATTGAAGACAGTCACTTTACCTGAAAAAACGTAGATCATTGAATTAAGCAGGGGATCTATATTCTGGTTCAGTTTGGCACCAGCCTCCATCTTGACATGAATTAGCGTGATTGGGATGACGGTGTCGATCGACGACGTCACCCCCATGCATTCCCCTGCGATAACACGGGCCCAGACCCCCTCTCTTTCGACTGTGGGGGATTCCGAAGCTGGAATCTCTTGATACCTCGGCGCCATCATCTTATGTTCGGCTGGAAGATTGACCCAAATCTGAAACCCATGGGTCCTGCCACCGATTTTCTGGAATTCATCATGCGGGACCTCGGAGTGGATTATGCCTCGGCCTGCAGTCATCCACTGTACATCACCCGGATTAAGCTCACCTTTGTTTCCAGCGCTATCCTCGTGTTGCATTCTTCCATCAAGCAGGTAAGTTACAGTCTCGAACCCCCTGTGCGGGTGCCATGGTGCACCCACGGCCTCACCTGGCCCAGTGACATTTGGCCCCATCTCATCCAGTAGCAAGAACGGACTCAGTATCCTGTTCATCGAGTAGGGCCTACGAACCTTGAAGCCCCCTCCCTCGAGAACCGAGTGAGTAGGTACAATCTGAACAACACTACGCATATGAGTCACTATTGAGTTTGGGAGCAGTCACATGTATTTGGCTATATGTCCATCAACATTATACTAAATCGGGAAGTTCTTTTGTCATGCCGGATCATGTTTGCAGGGAGAAGTTTCTTTATCTAAAGAGAGTATTTTAGGGCATGGCAACAGGACAGATTGCGACTCTGACTCTACTCGGATCCTTGGCGTTCGTAGTACTGGTCATCTGGAA
>DALF01000011.1:3490-7932 GCA_002499345.1 Euryarchaeota archaeon UBA170
TGGTATTTCTTCCATAGGCTACATGTTAGTTTTCCAGAGTGGTTGAGAGAGGCGACCTCGATTCAACGGATATATGCATTGTTTGACGTCATTATGACTATATTTTTAGGGCTGGAATTTTTATCATTACTTTTTGTTTTCGTCTGATCCGATTTAGCAGTAATTATTGAAAAGAGAGATAATAATTTAGATAGGTTTAATTATTAATCTATTGACCAAGTTTCGTGCCCTGTGAATGTTGTGACTGTGCCCCCTGTGGGTCAAGTTGTGCTTGTGATGGATGCTGTTGAATTATTCAGCGGACATCGATGAATGTGCAGTTTGAATGTTGACTATTTAGACATGTCAATACGAGCATCTGTTTAGTCAATGATTTGTGTCGGATACGTCATACAGGAACACCATTGCCGACAGACACGGCTGAGGACACGCCGCAGATGCTAGAGGATTGGGAATATGGATTTTGAATCTAATGATTTTCAAGCATTTGTATCATCACGACGTTCGACGCGGGATTTCTTACCCACACCAGTTCCTGATGAAATAATTGAAGGGATCATTGCTGATGGGCTGACATCACCTAGCTGGAGCAATACTAGGCCTATTCGAGTGGCAGTTGCTAAAGGCGACGTACGTGATCGACTTTCCAAAGAGTTTCTCTCTAGGTGGGAAGGGATAAAGGGTGCCCGTGAAGGCATATTTGGCAAGATTAAAGCTGTTGTAAAAAGAAAGGGATTGCCAACGAGTAATTGGATAATTACGAGGCCTTATCACAAGGATTTGATAGAGAGAACCAAAAATCAAGGAAGGGATTTTTTTTCACACATCGGTGTCGACAGGGAGGACAAAAAGGCTCGTGATGAGTCTTGGGCCCGAAATTATGATTTCTTCGGAGCGCCGGTTGAGTTGTTCATTTTCACACACCGGTCATTGGGCAAGTATTCCGCCTCTGATGCCGGCCTATTTATGCAGAATCTAATACTTTCGGCACATTCCAGAGGGCTGGGCACATGCCCACAAGGTGCTGTTGCAGTATGGGAAGATGCGGTTCGCAAGGAGTTTGAGATTAGTAAGAATTATTCGTTACTCTGTGGGATTTGTTTAGGTTATCCGAGTGGTGAAAAAATAAATTCCTTCGAGGCAAATCGCCCCAAACCATCTGAAATTATTTTTCCAGAAAAGTATTAATTCCTAATTACTGGGCCTTATTCTGGGATTCTTGAACTACTTACGGGAACGGGCGAATAAGTAAACTTGGATATGATGATAAAACAATCGCATGGGCACATTTAGTTCAATATGCATCTCAGTATGACGATACCTACCTCGTGTGTTAAAGACTACGATGGTGGCCGAAACATGTACTAAACATATCATTGTGTGAATATTGATTTTGTTGGTTGGGGATTAATCAATGTCAAATTTTGAATCTTTAGGATTATCTAAGCAATTACTTCAGACGGTGAAAAAGGAAGGCTATACACTCCCCACTCCCGTACAAGAACAAGCAATTCCACTATTACTAGACGGCCGTGATGTACTAGGAGTAGCCCAGACTGGAACAGGGAAGACAGCGGCTTTCGCATTGCCTGTATTGCAAATAATGGCAAGAAAGGAGATAAAAAGTAGACGTGAAATTAGAACACTCGTACTCACACCTACTCGTGAATTAGCGGCACAGATTGATGAGCGCTTTGCGGCATATAGCGAACATTTATCCATCTATCATCAAGTAATTTTTGGAGGGGTCAGTCAGAAACCTCAAGTCAAATCCCTAAGAAGAGGGATAGATATCCTAGTTGCAACCCCAGGAAGACTTTTAGATCTCATAGAACAAGGATTTGTTGACTTAGGAAGTATAGAATTCTTTGTCCTGGACGAAGCGGATAGAATGTTAGATATGGGATTCATTAGAGATATTAAAAAAATCCTAAAACTACTACCTAAGAAACGACAAAATCTACTTTTCAGTGCGACGATGCCATCATCAATTGCTAATTTAGCAAATTCATTTCTGAATGATGCTGTAATGATTGATTTGAGTCCAGAAGAAATAACAGTGGAACGTATAGAACAGTCAGTTATGTTTGTTGAAAAACAATGTAAAATTAATTTAATTATAGATATGATAAATGAAAATCAGATAAAACGTGGAATAATTTTTACACGAACAAAGCACGGGGCGAATCGTTTAGTAAAAAAACTTGATAGGTCGGGGATAGAATCTGCCGCAATTCATGGGAATAAAAGTCAAGGTGCGCGTACAAGAGCACTTGCGGCATTCAGGAATGGAGACATCCCCTTACTTGTGGCAACTGATATTGCCAGTCGTGGTATCGATATTGAAGGAGTCACTCATGTTTTTAATTATGATTTGCCAAATGAGCCTGAAAGTTATGTCCATAGAATTGGAAGAACTGCGCGTGCAGGAAAAAGTGGGGTGGCATATTCGTTCTGTGATGAAAGTGAAAGCGGATATTTAGTTGGTATTCAACTTTTAATTGGCAAACAAATTCCTCAATTCACAGATCATCCTTACCATTTCTCCAAAGCGATACCCAAACCTGATCAGAAGCCTGGGAGGATAAAAGAATCGAAGAAAAAAAATAAAAAAAATAATGATCGATCACAACGAGATTCTAGTAAACGGCATAAAAAGAGAAATAATCGGAATCGGAACACAAGAAGAAGCTAAATGTCTTCAGACTGAATGTATAAAATTAGTATATCTTTCATGTGGTAGGATTTTATCTACAGAATAAAGATACGTGTGTGACTATCCTTGTATCATCTTGGGGCACAAGGTAGCTCCCTGATTATCCCTGAGTGGGTTGCTAGTCGCCCCATCCGAATCTGTAGAGGACTATTGGGGCGCCGGCGAAGTTGATAATGGGAATGGAGACCATTAGAAGACTAATCAGGCCGGACATACCGACCCCATTCGCTCTCCTCCAGTGGACCCCCAGACTCGTTATGAGTACGATAACCATGAAGTAAACCCACACAACCAGTCCCATAAGGCTGAAGAGCGCCGCAATGGCAGCACCCGCGCTAGAGCTAGCGAAACCAATGGCCAGACCCAGTATGCTTCCAACTATCAGAAACGGAACCATCGAAAGCATCGAAATAATCCCGAGGAATTGGCACTTGGCTACGGATCCCCACCACTCGTCCGCGTCGTCCTCCTCGCTGAAATCCCCCACGGAGAGTCCCAGGCTTTCGACGACCGTGTGAGGAAATTGGTACCAGGGCCTGCTCTCCACTTCCAGAGAGTATGTGGCCCTCCCGTCCCACCCGAACTCATCACCGCATTTGGGGCAGTCGTACTCTCCCGGCTGTTTAGGTAGTGAAAGCTTCTTCTCGCATTCCGGGCATCTCGCAACAGGCATGAGCCTACTTCTCAGGCATCCTTATTGGTCCTTGTCACGAATTGGCGAAACTATCCACGCAGTATTAGAATAGAATGACAAATATGCCCAGAATACAAACAATAGCACCCGTCGCGGAGATAATGTTAACGATCTATCTACAACGGGTTGTACCTATAACCCTAGTTTACGCATGAGTATAGTAGGGGTACCCATTATGATGCGGGCGCCAGGGCCCCCAAGTAGATACGCCGTGAGAAATACTATACAGACTGGTATGGGCCTGAGGATATGAATCAACTAAAACCGATGATTATTGTATTGCTAATGTTGACGTCCACCCTTGCTGGATGTACAGGAACTGGCACTTCTAGTCTCGAAGAGCAGATTGCAGATTTGGAAGAGTCGAATGACGAGATGGAAGATACCATTAGTCAGAAAAATAACGTAATTTCCCTGCTGGAGAATTATACGGAGGAGTTAACATCAGATGCAGAGATGGAAAGGAGCTCATTGCTAGAGCAACTGGAAGATTCCAAAACTTCCTCAGATGAGCTCAATTCTATGATTGAAGAAGCAGATAATACAATTCAACAACTGAATGGAGATTTGTTAATGCAGCATAATCTAGTGATAGAATGGATTCTAAGAGCCGCCTATGATGATTTTTCATATGCCAATATGAGTAATGTTGACTTGAACAATGCTGATTTGGGCAATGCCGACCTTACTGGCGCGGACCTGAGTAATTCAATTCTGACCAACGCTTTACTTTGGGACACCATCATGATTGGTGCCGACCTGAGTGGTGCCGACCTGAGTGATGCCATGCTGAACCGTGCTAACCTAAGTGATGCGGACCTGAGTAATGCCAACCTGAATTATGCAGGCCTGACTAGTGCCAACTTGATTGGTGCTAACCTGATTGGTACCGACCTGAGTTATACGTACCTGTGGGAAGCCGACCTGAGTAATGCCAACCTGACTGGTGCAGACCTGGAAGGTGCAGAACTGAGATCTGCCAACCTGAGATATGCCGACCTGACTGGTGCCATCCTGTATGATGCCGACCTG
>DALF01000034.1 GCA_002499345.1 Euryarchaeota archaeon UBA170
CATACCCACCTGTGTGAGTTTTAATCGCCTCTTCACGAATGAAGAAGCGATTCCTCTGGTATTCCAGGCATATCAATTCAGGTTTCTCTGACCACTACGTCTCCCCGCAGGGCGTAGCGGTCTCAACCTTCTTACCCTGGTACACGACTGTACCAAGGAGCACTCTAAGCATCCCCGCGACCTACATTCGGTATATGAAGTAACCGGGATGTTTGGCTTTCATATCATAGCGAAAACATCTCTCAGTACCACGGTTATTCTTCATCCTCCGGAGCTTCGGAGAGTCCAAATATTAGCTGACCCGAGGGAGGCGTATCTGGTGCATCTTTGAATCCGAACGGGAGATTGTGAGTAAAACCTGATTTTTCGATGTTTTCATGGGTATTTTTGTTTTCTTGGTATTTGGGAGAAGCTTCAAGCCCAAAAACTGGAGTTTTGAGTTTTCTCCTATTTGACTCTTGAAGATCGAATGGAAGAGTCGTTTTTTCAAATTCGTTAATCAGTTGTTTATCTGTTGCGCCGGCGGTTATTTTCTCATTTTCATCTGTTCCGCATGTTAGGCAAATACCGGAACGAGTCGTCATCCCGCAAACCGCACACACCCTCATAATATTGGCTCGGGGCATCATGTCTTGATGCTGTCGCAGCAATCCGTTTACTCTGCCTCGTAGTGCGCGCCTTCCGTAGGGGCGTTCCCATATATTCCTGGCAAAAGTGAAAGTGACCCTATCATCATAGCAACTATAATGACCCATTTCACCATTTCATTAGGCCATTCTATCGCGTATCTAACCACACAATACACAGTTGCTAGAGCGACACTCAAGAGCATTATTGGGAATCCAGTCTTGAAGAATGTATTGAAGGAGATGTCGTGCCCTGCCTCTTCCGCCAATCCAGCTGCGACAACGTTTGCTGAGGCGCCTATTATTGTACCATTTCCTCCTAGGCAAGCTCCGAGAGCCAGCGCCCATGCGAGTGGCCCTAATTGTAAGTTGAGATCAGGATCGCTCGCCAACTCGATTACCACTGGCACCATGGTTGCTGTGTATGGTATGTTGTCAATAAAGGCGGATGCAATGGCCGATACCCATAGAAGCAGTAGAACTGCAACCATCAGCCTGTTCTTCTCTGAAGCTTGCGATATGGTATCTGAAATACCCGTAGCAATTGCATCGATTAAGCCCATATATTCTAGTCCATGAATCATAATGAACAGTCCTGCGAAGAAGATTATCGTGGTCCACTCTACAGAATCTAGTTGTTCTTCAACACGATGGGGTGATGTGACAAGTAGCATCAGAACCGCCCCTCCAATGGCAATAGTAGCAACAGTAAGTAGTGGATGGTGAAAGCTGGAGTGAGCGAAAAATGCTAGAATAACTAGGATTAGGATAAAACCAGATTTCTTCAATAGTTCTGCATCCTTGATGTTATACCTCAGACGAAGGAGATCTAGGTTGCGATGCCTCTCTCCTGAAAGACCCTCAGACTCTAACTTTGAGAGGAGCCAAAATGAAGGGGCCATGGCGATTAATACTGCTGGTCCGACATGAATTATGAAGTCAATGAAAGCTATTCCTTGATCTGCCAGAATTACATTTTCGGATAGTGCCTGGGAAGATAACTGTGCACCGATTATGATATTCGGGGGATCTCCTATTTGTGTTGCCGCCCCGCCGATGTTGGAGAACATCACCTCGGCGATAATCAATGGTATAGGCTCCAGATTCAGAACCTTGGCTATTTGTATAGTGACTGGAACGATTAGAAGTATCGTAGTCACATTGTCTAAAAATGCTGAGAATACAGCTGTTATTGTGCAGAGTATGAAAGAAAGTCTCCAGATGGAACCCCCGCTCAAAGCATATGCTTGAACCGCGGCCCATTCGAATACTCCAGTTTTTCCGAGGATATCGACAATGACCATCATTCCAATTAGGAGCCCGATTGTCTCCTCATCTATCCAAGTGACTACTGTGCCTAAATCTGGACCGTTGCCTATGATGTGAAGGGTGGTGACAGCCACTATTCCCCCTATGGCTGCGGCTAGGGCCCTGTGCACGATCTCGAAGACTATCAGTGCGTAGACGATAGTAAGAATTCCAAAGGCAGCAGGGACGGCCCATTCGGGCATTTCGGCGGGTGACCATACTCCTGAATCAGAGGTTGCTGCGAGAGCTCTTGTAAGGCGCATGATACTTCGAGACAAATTACACGTAAATATATCACTGATGAAGGCACAGTAGATTTCAGATATTATTTACCAGACCAGAGAACCACTATATTGCCTCGACTGAATGAAATAATCGAAGAAGTCTTTTTGGCTAAAGTCGAGAATATTTCTGTTCTTTCTAAAGATCCATTTGCAATACCTCGGTTAAGCTTAATCTTAACTATTGACCTACTTGATAGTTGATTTTTCAGCTCTTCTATAACGGAATCTACCACGCCAGATTTTCCTATCCTGACGGTTATTGGGAGTTCTGAATCCGAAGACTCTCTAATGACCCTGCTTGGAATTTTTGACATACTATTACACTGCGAACGAAGGGCCCATGGTTTTGACTCTGCCGCATATCCCACATGTGTACTTGACTACCTTGGAGCGAATCCTAACGGTGGAATTCCTCCCTGGGATCATGGCTATGTTACAGGATCTACAAATTGTAATGCCATTGTAATTTCTGACCCTAGTACCATGTTTCTTGCCAATTCTGAGAATTAATTTAGCGGCTGAATCAGAGATATCTTGATTCCGGTTTTCGTTCAAAACGTCATACATATCGATGACTGCCTCAGAGGCTAGTTTCTTTCTAGGGTGCGATTTTCTCCTATATCTTCTTGGCAATCAGGACACCTCTAATTCTCGCCTTATGGATTCAGAAACTTGCACTATACTACCTCTTCCATCTACGGAGATTATTCTCAAATCTGATCTTTCAGACAGGCCTGAATACCACTCTGAAAGAGGTTTTGTCTGTTGATGATAAGCATTAAGCCTACTTCTAACAGTTTCTTCATTATCGTCCTTCCTTTGAATAAGTCTGGCGACTATTTCTTCTGGGGCAGGTCGGAACTTAACATGAAAAATATCTCCAGTTTCGGGATCCATCCTTCTTCCAACGATTCTCTTAACGATATCTTCATCCGGCACTTGTATCATGATCACTGTTGATACTTTAGCAATCCTAGATAGCTCCTCCGCCTGAGCAATAGTCCGTGGGAAACCGTCAAAAAGGACCCCATCAGAAGCATCTGGTTGTTTGAGTCTCTCAGATATCAGCCCAATAATTATTGAGTCTGGCACTAGTTGACCGCTTTCCATATATCCCTTGGCCTCGTTGCCCAAATCAGTACCTCTATTCACTGCCTCTCTAAGCATATCGCCAGTAGAGATCTGCGGCTTACCGGTAGACTGACTGATTTTTACTGCTTGAGTTCCCTTGCCGGCTCCGGGAGGACCGAACAGGATGATGGAAGATGCTTGGCTGGAAAATGTGGGCATAAATACCCCAAGTGGACTACATTCATAACGCTCACGGACGGTTCTGCTCCCACCACATATGGCCATATGCTGCCCATTGCTCCATGGTCCAACCGTCTGGAAGGCCGCCTAGAGGAAGTTGAGGGGCGCCTTCAGGAGCTTGTCCGATACTCAAAGTTGGCAACGAAGATGAGGATATCGCATTATTCAATTCTTCTTCGGATACAGTTCCAGTAAGGACTTCCCCCGAGGCACTAGTCTCCAGTGCGGCGGCCCTTCTCTCTTTGGTAGAGCCAGAAAGTAGAGCTGAGCCAGGAGGTATCAATTCCTCATCTGGACGTGCGGCCAGAGAAGATGACCTCCTTGTCCTGAGTACTAGAACTACAGATGCTGAGACTACTATAATGAAAATCAGCCCAATCGCCCATGAAGGTATCATTCCTTCTGTGGATTCTCTGGCTTTGCTAACTTGTAATCTGAGGTATGCATTAGTAGAAATCTCCATCTGTCCGGAGCCATTTGCGAATACATCGAGCTCAATGATTCCGTATTCTGCATCCATTCGGGGATCCGCCACCACTTCGATGGATATTTGTTGTCCTGGCTCTATCGGCCCGGCCGATGAAGGATCGACTTCGAATTTCCAGTTCTCATCCCCCACTACTTCCAGTGAGACTTCGGTCACAGAATTTCCGATATTCTGCAAAGTTAAATCAAAACTAGCAGGATTTCCTGGATAGATGTCTTCGGCCGTATCATCCGGAACAGATAGGTCTAGCCATGCAGATGACAGTACTATCACGTCTAGCCAAACAGTACGTGAATGTGTCACAAATGCCGGGGTCGTGAATTCAATAATTACTGGAATCTGTTCATCTTGAGGGCCAGCTGGAACTGCGCCTGGGAGCTCCAAGGCGACGGAAACGACAGCCTGCTGATTCATGCCCATAGCGAAGTTTCCAGCGGTCATGAATCCGCCAGACCAATCCGATGGCATACTGCCAAGAGTCAGAGATATGATCAAGTCAACATTTCCTGAATTCTGAATCATGATATTTGCCGCCCCTGTCAACCCTGGTGCGGCGGATATGGAGCCATCCCCCGAAATATCCAGTTCTGCTAGCTCTCTGACTACGAGCTTGGTCCCATTAGAAATTACATCTCCACCAATGTGTGTAACTCTTGTGGTAATTGTATTTGACTCTCCCATTTGGGCCGCCATTGGCACTAATGTATTTATCTGGAATATTGCAATTTGACCTGATGGTATTTCGACAGAAATTGCTTCCATTGACTCTTCCTCGTCATGAATAATCTGAATTGGCCACGTATTGAGAGATGAGAAAGCATTCACCTCGAAAATCATCGGAATATTTCCTTCATTGCTAACTTCGAGTATCGTAGTCACCATATCCCCATTGATTACGGCTCGATCAGTAGCGAGTGCCAGCGGGCCGAGTGGGATGGCAGAATCTGAAAATATATCTGTTCGGAATTCATCATTAGCTAACACAAGTACGTAGACAGTGTCGGAAATACTCAATGATGGATCATTAATTGACTGAGTCACGCATGTGACCTCCTCTGAGAGGCCCGCGGCGGGTTCACCGTTGGGCAATTTGGGGACTCTGACTTTTATTGGCAGAGTTGTATACAGCAATCTGCCTATGGGGTCCGTGAGAAGTTCCGCTGACTGAGAGTCCCAAATATTCACAGGCCATGAGTTTAGAGTAGAGCAGGATACGATATATTGAGTTGGACCATTGCCATCATTACCAACTGCGAGTGAGAAAGTAGCCCATTCTCCAGGCTCTGCCTCTGCACCTCCCTCTCCGGCCAAAACAGTTACTAGTCCCTCGATCCTATCTACCTCTGCCTCTAGTCTAATCACATTATTCACAGTGGGGGCGTTTACGTCGAACAGATTCAAATCGGTTACGAATGTGCCAGGAAGGGCATAAATTTCACCGGGCAGAGAGGAGGCGGAGGATTGGGGATGAGCAGTAAGATTCAGTTCGACAACTATCCTATCTCCCTCATTTCCCATCGGTTCGAGTTGCCATGGGCCTGTCTGATTGAGAAGTTTCCACCACTCATCAGATGGCGGTTGAAGAACTCCATTCTCTGAGACGACGTTTACAGGAGAGACACTGAGTTGAACGGATATAGTCGAGGTTCCTTCATTTCTAAGTTCTATAGGGAAGTAAACAGAGTTGGTCTCTCTTGGGTTCATACTCCTGGTTCTCGAATCTTCAAATTCCAAGGGAGTAGATGGCAGACTTCCACTCTCCATAAGAGGAGTTATTCTTACTCCTATCTGGGAAACTTGTACTAATATCTGAGCAATATTATTGTTAACTCCATTAGATTCATCATTCAATTCATCTATTTCCGAAGATGAGTCTATGGTGAGCCTGAGTAAGTGTTCCCCTGTAGATGAAAAGGAGTGAGGGAAGGACAATGAGTCAAGACCGCCCCCTATTATCGGTGAACGTCTTGATGTGTGCAATAAGTCCCCCGTGGTTACATCGTGTATTTCCACATCGTACGATGAAGCAGTTGCGGTAGCTTGGTTTCCCCAAGCAGCTTCGATTAGAATGGTGTCTCCTTGCAAAGGATTCGTCACTGAAGTTGAGATTGACCCCTCGAATACAGTCAGATCGGACTCATAAATTTCAGTTGCAATAGAAGATAATACCAGCGAGTAACCCTGGGAATCTCCCCCTGAATTCCCTACTCTAACTGTCCATGTCCCAATCAAAGCATCTTGAATTTTCACCCTTTCAAGATTATTTAGTGAATCTATCTCTGTGCCAGCTGCACTAAATCCGGATATGAATTCATTGCCTAGATAAGTGGTCCCATCGGGAGAAGTAACTGAAAGATCGAGATCATTGACTAAACGAGGTGCAGATTGGTTGGCGACAGAAGAGCCCTTTAGGTCGTTCCAGGCCAACGTAGCATCCAGTCCAGCCCCGGCACTTACATCAAATGTGTATGTGAACCCGTGTCCCGGGTAGAGCTCTCTTGAGTAATCATATAGAACATCCATTTCGATACCATTGTCTGATACAGGATAGAGGCTGTTATCGAGAGATAGTTGCCCCCAGCCCTCGGATGGATTGGGCACGTTACTTTCCCCAATATCCATAGCTCCATTGATTAAAATCGCCCTGATTAAGTCCGATCTGGGCTCACTAACTCCTTGGGACCTCAGGAATTGCCTTACTAGTGCGGAAGCACCAGCTACGACCGGCGTTGCCATTGAAGTACCGTTCATTGCGACATAAAGGGGCGTAGTGCCGTCATCGTGAGTTTGATCGGTACAAGTTTGACCATCTACGAGTGTCGCTTCGGCGGCTCTTGCAGAGCAAATGAGGACTCCTGGGGCGACAATTTCTGGCTTGATCCTGCCATCGTTGGTAAATCCG
Source organism: Euryarchaeota archaeon UBA170 (assembly GCA_002499345.1). Lineage (GTDB taxonomy): Archaea > Thermoplasmatota > Poseidoniia > Poseidoniales > Thalassarchaeaceae > MGIIb-O5. The sequence goes on from DALF01000034.1 coordinate 6,919, forward strand.
TTTGATGAGAAGGTTGCAGTATTTCCAGAAGGCTCAGAGCCAAATGACCCAGTCGTGGATGCACCTACGGTTAGTGCGTTCTTGGAAGTACCAGGTGGCGTTATCCCAGAATCTTGGGAATTGCCTATATCGCCCGCGGAAAACAGAACCATGTAACCGGGATAATCGCTAACAAAGTCATCTACATTGGATGATGTCTGGCTATAATTTCCCAGATTTGCGGTGCCCCAACTATTAGTATGGATTCTAGCATTTTGATTCCACGAATGAGTGAATAGCCCGTACAATGACCCATAAATACCGAAAAACCCGCTTTGAGATTCATGCGTGTACATGTGAAAAGTAGCGCCGGGCGCAATTCCTAATGCAGAGGATTGTCCAGTGCCGTCGCCGAGGAGTGTTGCCGCTACGTGGGTCCCGTGACCGCTTAGCAGATCAGAATTATCATTATCCGGTCCGAACTGACTGTAAACTGACCTTATCCTTCCATCGAAATCCCCGTGATCCTCATCTAGTCCTGTATCGGAAATCGCAATAACCTCTCCAGTTCCGTCCAACGAAATTGCTGATTGCTCAAATGCCCCCTGTATGCCTGAAATATCCCTAGCCGCGCTATTGTACACTGATGCATCACTGGCTAGTTGGATATGTAGAATTCTCCAATCTTTAGACAACATGGGCACCCATATTGCATTAACATCTTCAACAGTACATAGCCATGGGTCACAATTATTTTGCCGATTAGAATTAGAGATTACAGAAAGATCTCTTTCAAGAGAAGTTAACTCGTCGCTTGATAAATCGCTGGCTGGCAGAATCTGTAGTTGTAATTGAGATGAAGGAGTAATATGCAGGAGTTCAGGAGATATTCTCCACATATCTGGCATTTGTCCGTACCATCTTACGGCCTCCCACGAAGGCAGGAAATCTTCAACCTCGAAATGTAATGGAAACCTCACAAGAAGTGCACTATCGGGAATATAGTCGAGAATAGTTCCACCTATTTCTTCCACTGCTGATGATATCCCAGATATGTCAGAGGAATCAGACTGAATCGCGTAGACTGGCCTGTCGGAATGGCTATACTCACCGGTATCCAATTCACCCAAGAGCGGGGCGTCGTCGATTAGAGGATCGAATGAGCCATAAGGGGAATGGATTAGTCCTGATGATTCTTTAATTTGGTGAACGTGCCCCAAGGGAAATTCTAGAGAGGACCATTTCATTGCCGGATACTCATTCGAATCTGACGAAGTCGTAGAGTCAATAGTCGCAAATGAAGCGGATGCCATTCCCGACCATGAGGAAATTAACAAAACTGCAAGGACAAGGAAAGTTGATTTCCTTGCATACATGGTTCCTCCGGAACCTAATCTACCTTTTGACAGTTAACCCAAGCTGATTATACAATAATCAGTAGTGATTATGATTAAAAAGCCGTGAAAAGACTCAAATATTGTAATATCGAGAAATTGCTTGGTCGGTTTTCATTACACTTTCCTTCCAGCTATCCTCGAGTTTCATTAGCGCCCTTACGCAGTCCACATTCTCAGGGATTACATCACTCTCTTGATGGATTGCCTGGAAATAGTAAAGTCTGTTTCCAATCAATCTAACACCATCCTCCCATACAAAAATTTCATGCAGATCTCCCCACTTTCTCCCAATATCCCTGGCCATCTCCATTACCTCGGCTGTTGTAGTTATCCTGTTACCTTCGCCGTTCATAACAATGACTCTGGGCGTCTCCTTCCACATATCCAATATCGTTTCAGTAGAGTGGCCATGGCCCTCAGGAAGATCGGCTATGATTGCATGTACGTGCATTATTGTCGTTGGTACAGCGACGGCGAGTGAGTTAATCTCAATTTCTGGCTTAACAGTCATCACATCTGGACCATGGTGACTTGGTACATTCAAAACTGGTTTTATGGCATTTATCGGGCCTTTCTTAGAGTCGCCGGGATCCGCCGCCCTCCTAATCATCGTACATTCTACTTTCAAAGAGCCGCACGATTCATAGAGCGGCACTAATGTTCTGGATAGCCCTGTTGTATTACATGAGACAACTCTGGTTGTTTTTGCTCCAAAATTTTCTGAGTGATTGGCGCATGATGTGTATGAAAGTCCGGTCAGTGAGTGTTTCTCGCCTCCTTGGAAGATGCTCTTGACACCTGCTTCTTCGTACTTCTTAAGATTGGCGGCCCCCATTTTTCCAGGTGAGCAATCAATTACAACATCGGATATTGATAACAAGTCTTTGAGCCCCCCTCTGCAAACAAAATGAGAATTATCAAAACTAGAGATCATTTCAGGATTGTCTGATGTGCAGTAGAGATCGAAGCCTTTCCTAACTGCCATCTCACAACCAAAGCTCGGGCCCGTCTTTGTAACTCCAACGATTTCCATATCTTCCTGTGCGTCAATGGCGTCTGCAACTCTCTTTCCTATGGTCCCATACCCATTAATAGCAACTTTCACCGGCGTCATATCATCCCTCTGATTAATATCTCCTCTGGCCGATGCTCTATCAAGATAACTCAATCAAGTTAGTGTTTATCGATGGATCAAAAATATCCGTCACAATGAAGACCATTGGCTGGACTCGGAGTACAATGGCGATGAGGGAACAGACCGCAAGGAGCATCAAACTCAATAGAGAAATCGCCAGGATGCTTCCTGAGGCAATGGATAAAGATCGCTTGGTGAAAATTGGTTATGGCTCAGGGGGAGACACAAAGCCAAGAGACGGTGACTTTGGCGTGGTCACTCACCTTCCTGCCGGATCAAGAGTACTACTTCTAGGCGATTTAGGAGAATGCGTAGGGGCAATGAACAGGGGAGGGACTCTGAATATTGAAGGGAGTTGCGAGTCAATGTTGGCCGCCTTTCAGACAGATGGGAGAGTTGTCGTTGAAAGGGATGTAGGAGATAGACTAGCCATGAATATGAATGGTGGAAGCGTGACCGTTATGGGGTCGGCTGGTAATGATGCATGCGCAGGTATGCTCGATGGGATCGTAGTAGTCAGAGGACAGGCCTCGTCCGGTGCCGGGACGGGGATGTACGGCGGAACGTTGGTTGTCATGGGCTCTGTAGGCCCTGATCCTGGCTTAGGAATGAAAGGAGGGCGTGTAATAATAGCGGGGAGTTGTCCGCCTCCGGGCAAGGGATCCACCATGCGATCGATTACTAGTAAAGAAGTAATGGAGTTAGAGGGGATACTGGAACCGTTAGGCCTTTCACTTGAGGAAGATGCCCTTGTATTGGTGCCCGATAAGGGTGCTCTGACCGAGGATATAGCACCAGAGAGATGGGTTTCTGAAGGATTCGAAGGAATTGGAATTAGCCCCTCTAGTTCCGATAGGATACCCAAGTACTCGCTCGTCGATACGTCTGTAAATATTCTTCCAGTTGGTTCTGATGAAGGCGGATTGGAATTACCCATCCCCTGGATAATCAGGGCCGAGGGTGGTTTGTCTCTCGGAGAACACCAGTTCATAACGTCAAGTATCGTTAATCGAAATCCTAATCAGGGGGACCTATTGATAGTTGGCGAGGAAGATCTTGAACAATTTCCAGATAACGTCAGGGGGAGTTCTGGCATAGTACTGGATTTACAGAATATGCCCCTCATGAATGATGCCGAGCTAGAGGGCATATTAGTCTCATTATCGAGCCATTTAGAAAGCTCGGCACTAATTCTTCTGAGAGATGGGGTCGATCGTGTCGAGGGGCTTTTCAGATTGGTTGTAGATCTGGACTTGGATGGCGCAATAGTTTCCGTGGCAGCACCAGGAGGAGGGAAGGCCGCCGCGGCTCTGCCACGAATAGGATTAGCCTCTAGGGCTATGGGATTAGACTCACAGGGAAGGATTGTGGGGTTAGAGCTAGACAGGCAACCTTCTGCAGAAGATATAATCATTGGCAGGGCTTCAGGATGCTCTTTCATTGTCGGTCCGATAGATGAAGGAAATGATATTCTAGATGTTGGAAAAACGATTATTCCAGAGATTGTTGGCATAATGAAGGAGGCCGGCATATCTAATTTTCATAATGTTGGTAGAAGAATATTGAGGGCCAAAGACATGGAGACTGCGGCAATTAGTGGCCTCCGACTTATTGGATTCGAAAGACCTCTTCCCATGTGGCTAGGAAACTGAGGTCATAAGATGCCAACAATTACACTTAGTCATGCAATGATGAGTAGGATTCAAAGACTAAATGGTACAAATCACGATAAAAATATCCTATCTGATTTACTGCCTCGGATGGGATGTCCTGTCGAGTTGAATAATGATGATGATATTGAGATCGAGGTATTTCCAGATCGGCCGGATCTTCTCAGTCATGAGACTATGGCTAAGGCAGTTAGGTCATTTCAGGGAATCTATTCAGAAGATGAGGACATAGATGTGTCTAGTAGCGGCATCAGAATATCTGTGGGAAATGGCATAGAGGATGTGAGGCCAATAATATTGGGGGCAGTTGTCAGAGGAGTAAATACGGGAAATAGTTCATCGGAGAGAGACTCTTTCATTCAGTCCCTGATGGACCACCAAGAGAAGCTACATATGACACTGGGAAGGAAGAGATCTTTTGCATCTATTGGCGTCCATGATTTATCTAAGCTAGAGTGGCCTTTCAGGTATGAAGCCGTTTCAGGAGATTTCTCATTTCAGCCATTGGCATCTGAGGATGTCATGAGCATCTCTGAAATTTTAGAAGGTCACCCAAAGGGATTAGAATATTCTAAGCTAATGGATGGCTTGGAGTCATTCCCCGTTATCCTTGATTCGAAAGATGAGGTCGTATCGTTTCCCCCTATAATTAATGGAAGCCACACCACAGTAAGTGAAGAAACTAAAGATTTCTTCATTGATGTGACGGGCTTTGATATGATAGCATGTGAAACTTGCCTTCTACTAGTTTCATTGTCATTATCTGAATTAGGAGGAATGGTTGAAAGCGTTGAGATATATGATGCGGGTGGCTCCATTATAGAGACTCCGAACTTTAGCAACAAGAAACACCGGGTTCCGAATAGACTCATTCAGAAAATTCTCGGGATAGAACTCAGCGATATCGAAATCGGAGATGCAATACGTAGAATGGGTGGCACCCTACTGGAATCACGGACCGTCACCCATGGATCTGAAAGAGCTGAGAGATGGTCCGATTGCGTAGTGGGAGAAAGAGAGCATGTATTTTCTATGCCACGCTGGCGTAGCGATATTATGCATCCCATCGATGTTGTGGAAGATATTGCAATTGGATTTGGATATGATAATCTGCCAGACATTCTATCTTCAGTACATATCGATGCATCCCCTCTGAAATCTTCAAATCTATACAGAAGGATCAGAATGAGTCTGAGATCTGTTGGACTCCAGGAGATTCAAAGCCTGACTCTTTCTAACGAGAGGGACCAATTCGAGAAGACCAGATGGCCTGTGATATCTGAAGCTACAGTAATTTCTAATCCGATTACAGTTGATCACACTCTGCTCAGGCAGTACATATTTCCATCATTGATGAATTTACTATCATCCAATAGGCATCACGAGCTACCTCAGAGAGTTTACGAACTGGGAGAAGTTGTTCATGGGGGGAATAATAGAACTAGAGTTTCTTGGGCATGTGCCGAGGCAGGTGCCGGATTCTCAACGGCCAAGGGAATTGTTCAATCTCTTTTGAGAGACTTGGGAGCGGTATCTTCGGAAATTTCCTTTGAGCCGACTCCCGATAATATGGGACCATGGATTAATGGACGGGGGGCGCTGGTTCTTATTGGCGGTCAAGAAATTGGAGAGTTTGGAGAAGTTTCTCCAGAAGTGATGAGTTTGTTCGGCTTAAGATCGCCCATTCATGCAGGAGAGTTCGATGTCGATATGATTTCGAAGACGGTCAAAGACCCTATTCACTGAATTTTGTTATTGGGCCTGATTATCCTGATATTTTTTTTCCCGGAACAAGTAATACGGAGTTCCTCTCTTGCGAGGTTGTGAGTGTGCGATTCGGGGCATCTCTAGTTCTTATTTTACTCATAATTTGCTCGTTGGTGCCACAGGAAAATATTCACTTGAATGATAATGTAGTCTTATCATCTGATATTGAAGGAGAGGTCGTGTTTGGTTCGAATTCTGGTTCGATTTTTGATATTGATCCTGATTCCAGTATTGGGATAAATGTGAACTTCAGTAGTGATTTGGACTTGGAAACGGATGTTCTGATTACGATTAATGGACCTCCTGGTTGGGACATATCTTGGAATTCTCAAAATCCTTCGGAGGAAGGGCATGAATATGCCATATCGCCCAATCAGATTGTATGGATTCAGTTCTCGATCACTTCCCCTCCTGTCATTGGCGGGTCCCCACTGTCAAACTCGCTCCATGATGTCAGCATGTCATTAATTTACAATCAAGGTGATGGTCATGATTGGTACAACTTCTCCATGAGATACGGTTATTTCGAGGGTGTTGAAATCGTTGAAGGCGGAGGGACTTCTTCTATAGCCCCCGGAGGAACTGTGACACTTGAGACTGTAGTCAGAAACACTGGAAATACAGTGAGGACCCTTGATGTTGAGATTATTGCTTTGGGGGATGATGGAAGTATTGTTTCCAATCCGGGCGACTATTTCTTTTTGGATAACTGGAGTGCTTCTATCATCGAGAGTTGGAGAGTGATTGATATTTACCCCAACTCAACTGGAATTGTGATGGTCCAGATTTTCTCCCCGGGCGATGTTGAGGGAGCTTTGAATTTTGAAATTCGTATTTCAAGTCCTGCCACCGTGGGAAGCTTTTCTTCGACAAACCATATAGTGAATATAGTACCCAGAATTGGCGGAACGATGTCATTATCAAAGGATAATTGCACTACGGAAGAGACCCTTCCCGGGGCTTTTTGTGAGATGGGGATTATTGTTTCAAATACTGGAGATAGTGATTCCAGATACAATCTAAACATTCTGAATATTCCCGAGTGGGCCTATATCGAGTATCAGAACGAGTTTTTCTCACTTAGTCCTAGTGAGTCTTCTGAGACGATTGTCATTTCATGTCATGTCAGAGATGGTGTTTCTTCTGGTTTGTTTTCAGAGATTAGAATTGAACTAATGATTGATGATTGGTCTCCCGAATATATTGATTTCAGAATAAATTCAGGAAGCTTATACTCTTGGAATATGAATATGTCGTATCGCCTCACTGACTCTAATAACTTAACAGCCACATGGACAATGACCAATCAGGGGAATGGAGTTGACGGCCTCATAGCGTCTATCGATTCCAGTGTCGTGACAGAATTCGGAATCTCAGTGCCAGATTCCTTTTCCTCAGTGATTACCTCGGAGTCGAGTAGGGCTTTGGAGATCTATCCGATAAATCAAAATGATTCGGTAGATATAATTGGATGGATGATAGTACCGAATTCGGCCCCAACTGATACAGTGGCAAACCTTAGTATAGAAATCAGGTCTTTCCTAAATCCGAGAATAGTTTTTATCGATACAATTCCAGTGATAATCCAAGAGGAAATACCTCCTAAAGATGAGGAGTTGGTGGTTAATGAAGATTGGATAGTTCCATTTCTAAATACTTGGTTTGAGCCAGTAATGATACTAATTGTGGCTGTAATAGGAGTTATTGGAGTAGGACGGGCATTGGGGATGGGTAATCCCCAAGATGGAAATAAGATTATTTCTGAAGAAGAAGATTGGATTCAAAAATTCGTTAGAAAGGATGGCGGTATTGGCGATATTCTAGAGAGTCCCGAGGTTGACAGTTCGGAGTTTGAGAAAGATTTCTTTGGCGATGAAGGACGGACGAAGAGTGAACCTACTGATAGGATTGATAAGGGCGTAGTTTACGAAGCAGGAGAGTTGTTAGATCGGTCCAAGGAGGACTCAGATATTGAAGAGTCCCTAAGAATAGCCGAAATACTTGAAAATCAGGATATTCTTCATCCTGACAATATAATCTTAGATATTGACGATAAAGCTCAAGTTTCTGAAGAAGATATCAGTGATAATCAAGTCCCTTCTGGGTTTGACTTGGAGATATGAGGGACTACTCGATAGGCGTCGATGAGGCCGGCAGGGGACCTGTCATCGGCCCTCTAGTAGTGTGTGCTATGTCAATCCCATCAGAGGATTACTCAATTCTCAAAGAAATGGGCGTCAGAGACTCCAAGGTATTATCCAAGAGCAAGAGAGAATCTATCTGTAAACTAATCAATGAGAAAACAATTGAGCTTGATTGGGGAATGGGGATTATTGTATGCGAACCTTCTAGAATAGATAATAGTAGATCTTTTTCTAATCTCAATGAGCTTGAAGTGGACTTATTTTCGGAAGCGATAGTCAATTCAATTGATAGTAATGAGTCAGGAAGTATTTTCTTGGATGCATGTGATGTAAATCAGGAAAGATTCGGGAGTAATGTGAAATTAAAATTAGGGTCTGCGTGGTCGAATTGGAAGATTTTCTCGGAGCATGCTATGGACTCTTCCAATTCATTAGTCGCCGCGTCCAGCATAGTGGCCAAGGTAACGAGAGACGAGGCCATGCGAAAGTTATCGGATGAAATTGGACTAGATCTTGGTTCTGGGTATCCTTCTGATCCGAAGACTAGGTCCTCTATGAACAGGTTAATTTCTGGAAAAAAACCTCACGATTGCTTGAGATGGACATGGTCCACTGTTGAAAGGGCATGGGATGAACTACATGGAACACCAGTGCCTACCAGATATGAAAATAGTAGGATTTCTTCTCAAACTGATATTCGACATTGGATGGAGGGCAATCACAAATAGGGATGGCTAACGGCGTTAGTATGTGTCAGATGTCGATGAGTGGGGGCCAGAGTTAGTCTCTGCTATACGGAAGTATGCACTACAGAATGCCGTAGAGTATAACGGATCAGGCAAATCCGGAAGTGTCTTGGGACGGTTACTTTCTGAATTTCCGGAATTGAGGGCCGATGCAAAACAATTGATTCCCTTGATATCTGAGCAGGTCGATGAATCAAATATGTTGGCCAATGAATTCGGCTTAGAGCATGTAAGGGAGATACTCAAACTGACTAATCCAGAGGCATTAAACCGTGAAAAACAGAAGAAGAGAATTGGCCTCCCTGACTTGGAAATAAGTAAGGGTAATAACGTCATATTGAGGTTTGCACCGAATCCTAATGGGCCACTATCCATAGGTCATTCAAGAGGTGTTGTGATTAATTCAGAATACGCAAAAAAGTATTCTGGAAAGGTAATACTTCGCTTCGATGACACAGATACCAAGGTTAAGCCGCCACTAGAATCAGCCTATTCAATGATCGAAGAAGAATTTGAATGGATTTCCGGAGTAAAGCCTGATTTAGTCATCAGAGCTAGTTCTAGAATGGAAATTTATCTAGAGGCGGCTGAAGAGATGATTTCCAGGGGTATTTGTTATGTCTGCAGGTGTACTGCTTCAGAATTCAAGGCCCTACGGGATTCTAAGGAGGCTTGTATTTGTAGAGGCAGGAGGGTCGAACAAAATATCCTAGATTGGAAGATGATGATTGGAGGGGAGATTGATGAAGGAGGGGCTGTTGTTAGGGTAAAGACCGATCTTGAGCTTCCAAATCCTGCGCTTAGGGACTGGCCGGCATTACGGATACAGCATACTGCTCATCCAATAGTAGGGAACAGATACAAGGTTTGGCCACTATTAGATTTCCAGAGCGCTGTTGAGGACCACTTACAAGGAGTAACTCATATCGTAAGGGGGAAGGACCTCATGGATAGTACCAGAAAGCAGACTCTCCTGTATGAACTCCTTGAATGGGATTACCCTCAGACCCTCTACTGGGGGAGGGTTAAGTTACTGGACTTTGGAGGATTTTCGACCTCATCTATCAGAAAATCGGTGGAGAATGGTGATTATTCTGGGTGGGATGATCCTCGATTGCCAACTGTTGCCGCACTTAGGAGGAGGGGTTTCTCTTCTGAGTCCCTCAGGGAGTTCTGGATAGAATTGGGATTGAGTCAGAAGGATATTTCCATACCTATGCAGAGTATCGAATCTAAGAACTCAAAAATCATAGACAAATCCTCGGAAAGGAGGTCTTTCATTCAGGGACCGAGAGAGTTGCATATAACTTCTGAGAATGGCGATGAAATAGATAATTATGGTTCTATTTCCATCAGGAGACATCCAGATTATCCTGAGATGGGAGAAAGAAAATGGGATCTAGGAGATGGTTCGATATTCATCTCTAAAAATGACTATACTGAGGGATTGATCAGACTAAAGGACTTCGCTGATGTTGAAATCAAAGGAGATACTGCGAAGATATTGTCAAGGGAAAAAAATGACTCACTCCCAATAATTCATTGGGTTTCTTCCAAAAATTGTATAGAAGCCGACATGATTATTTCCAGAGGTAATGAAATTGATAATGTCGTAGGCATGATAGAGAATATTGACGTAAAGGCGGGTCAAACTCTACAACTTGAGAGGATGGGTTTCGCTAAGGTTGAGAGAATTTCAGATAGTGGCAAGGTTTCACTAATATGGCTACACGGATAGACTGATCTTTGGGCTAAAATGACTTTGTTACGCTCTCGGAAGGGTTGAGTTCAAGATGTTCGACGTGATGTCGACATCATGGGTGCGCACAATAGGGTTGGCACTGCCTCTATTGTATTGATTTTTTTATTGACTATTGCGGGACCGATTGTTAATGTATCGGCGCAGGAGGGAAGTTGCTGCTCGGGAGACGAATTTGAACTATTTTTGATAGGGGACCCTGATTCGGGAATTCTGACGCCGTTTGAATCAGAAATCGATGAAGGCGATTCAAGATTAGTAAATCAAGTTCTGCAACCTGTTGAAGTTGGAACATGGGGCGTCGATTGGGGTATTGATGGCGAATATCCAGCTGGAGATTGGGAATTCAATATCCATTATGAAGTACAGGGAGCAGTTGGGGTCAATATCAATATCACAGTAGAGGTAAGAATTGGCGGTTCATTCTACGAAGGTGGAACTTCCGGAATTGAGCCCTATCTCACAGGAGAAGGAGACGTTCAATCGATCATCAGCGTGGGATCGGGAGATGTACGAGAGGATGATGAGGTAGAGGTTAGTCTAATTGTTCAGTTATTGGGTTTCAATCAACCGGGAGACGATTCGGGAGTGATTTTTCATTGGGGAAGTGATGATAAATCTTCTAGTATTTCTGTAAAGCTTCCACTGGTAGAAATTGAAATGAAGGAAGCAAGTGTTAGTGGAAACTTAGTATATTTTCCCATTCTTCTATCATCCGGATTTGACGACAGGATATGGTCGTCCTCTTCGGGTAGTTTTGAAGTCCAGAATATTGCAGTAACCGACAAGCCAGTGGCTACCTTGGTCGGAGGGGGTGTCGAAGTGACCTTTGTATGGAGTTTGCCAGAGGGAGTGGAGAGTGGATCTTTCTTAGCTGAATTCACCTTAGAGCCACAGAATGGCCTACAGATTAGTGCTAATATGTCTCATTTCATAGAAGCCGGCGAAGATGATGGAGGAGGGGGCTCTTGGTATCCTGCTAGTGAGCCCCTTAGGACCGGAGGGTCCGGGATACTAGTATCAATAGACGCCGAATGGGATGGAAAGGAGGTCGATAAGCGGATATCGCTGGAATTTGATGGTTCGATGTCACAGTGGGTGAGATGGGGACTTGACAATATTGGCAACTCCAGTCTTGGATCTAGCAGCTGGTGGAGGAATCTAAACTCATACTCGGACTCTGTCCCTGACTCTGATTTCAATAATAAAATGGTAGATAGTTCTGAGCTGGAGGCCCTTGCTGGATACCTAAGGGGGTCAAATGCTGATTTGAGGTCTTTTCTTTCTAATGGATTATTCATAGAGTCTGAGTCGGTAATTGGCATTGATCCAATCGAACTGGGCCCTACTGAGATTACTATTGATCTTGGAGGAACTAGTGGTTTCAGTTCCGAAACTATAACGATAAAAATATCTACAATATACTCCGTTATGGAAGGAGATAGGCAACTATTGATTGAGTCATTCGCCAAGTCTACCGCTGAAGATTACTGGACAGCGATTTCTATTGATGTTCGGCTAAAGGGATCTATGCTCACCGATATAGGAATTGTTACAGCCAGTGGAGTCGATTACTCTCATAGGAGATGGATTGTGTCTGAAAGCCTGTCTGTCGAGGGATCTGATTTAGATTCAGAGGAGGCGTTTAGAGTAGAATTTGTTCCAACTGGAAATGGACTTTTCAGCGTTTTATTGGGCTCTGGGATGATGGTATTGATCCTTAGCCTATCAATAGGACTGGGAATGACCATGACCAGAAATAGATCTAGATTCCCCACTATGATTACTGTCACCGCCCTTGGAGCATTATCATTTGGGATTTATTTCCTTGGCCTCCCGATGCAAATGGTCCTAGGAATTGTTGCCTGCAGCCTACTGCTGGTCCTGCCAATCTCATTACTATCTCCTAAATTGAGGAATAGTGGAGGGGGGCATTCTAATGCACCCCGAGTTAGTTGTCCTTCATGTGGAGCTAGTGTGGCTGTAGAATCAGACGTTAGGCCCCTGAGGATTAGCTGTAGTGCTTGCAACAGCGTGATAAGGATTGAAGAGTGATTATAATCTCCCATCTCTGAGGATTTTATCCATTAATTCGGATGTAGCTATTTTTGGATCTTTATCTTTCCAGATAACCGAAGAAGCCCTTATTTGACTAGCCAAGTCTACATCCCAACCCGGTGCCAGAATACAGTTCCACACTATCTCTTCTAGTCTCGATGTTGAGGGGTTGCTAGAGTCGAGAGCACCTCTGCAGAGATGGGATATGGATCTGGCCCTTCCCTCCTCTCCCATAGAATCCCACCTATCTGAAATCTCCTTCAAGGAGTTTTCATCTACGAAGTCTAAAGTATCGACATTTGGTTGTGGTACCTCTGTTAATGGAATTACTCGTATACTACCTTCAATGGTAAGTATTTCTTTTAGTGATGCGTAGACCGGGTCATAAGTCATATCCATACAAGCATGAATCCAATTCCCAGATATAGCCCATGGCCTTATTTTCCTGACTAATTTGCCTGAAGGAGATATCAATTGAGCTATTGAATGGCAAATTGCGACGGTTGTCAGAGGTCCAATCTTGTCATCCCCCCGATGCCCCGTCAATGCAGGAGACATTGTTTCGCAAATCCTTAGGATATTTTTTTCATGGTCCCATGTCACTCCCTTTGCTTCCCCACTGTTCTGAATGATTATTGAGTTACTCGGAATATTATCATCAATTTTTCCTATTCGTCTCCTGTATGGCGTTTTAGAATCAATTAATGAAGCCTCTATTGGCACCATTGAAAGCGCGCCTGGAAGATTGGCATCAGAGAGCAGACAAATTCTATTTCCTTGAACCATCAGTCGTGATAGGGCATTTCTGATCGTATCTTCGACGTCAGAAAATAAATCGGTTGAAATGAGGTCCCTCATGACTGGCCTAACTGGTTTAGAGTACGGATCTTCTACTATGGGCCTTATTCTACAATTAGCCTTAGTTGATCCCTCTTATATTGCCAACCATCATCTAACTTATTTGTACCCTTGTAGTAGTTTGCTAAGCGGCGTATCTTGGATTCACAAAGCTCGAGTTGCCTCCGATTGTGCTTATCTTTTGGATTGTTATTAATATGGTCTATTAGTCCTTGGGCCCTTCTCATCAGGTTCATCATGTCCTCGGGATAATTAGGAGATATACCATTTCTAGATAGGATTTGAGAAATTCTCTCTCCAGTAGCTAAACGAACATCTGGAACTGCAAATCTATCTCTGAGGATAGTGCCTATCATGGCATTTGAATGGCCTTCCTTATTGAGATCTAGGATATGAGACTCGATTACTTTCTTATCCGATTCCGACCAATTAGGAACGACTGTAGTGAACGGCTTTGAGGAGCCACTGGAGCCTTTTCCACCAGAGTGCATGCGTGACATATAGAATCTCCGAGCGCGGCGACTTGCTCTCCCTCTTTAACCACTACGTAAATGCGGCGGCCTATTTTTCATAATCTATGACGTGCCCTTGCCAGTCTTCCCGGCCCCGATGGCCACTCCCAACCTGGTGCTACTGCTCTGGCACTTCCAATCAGTACTCCGCCTTGAGTCACCAGAATTTCCTCGCCAGATCTGATTTGACCCGATACCGACTCCAGATTAGTAGGGAAAATATCTCCCTTCCAATCATGATTTTCTAGAATACTAACTGAGGGGAAGCACCCACTATCATGAAGAAGAGGTAGTGATTTCTTCGAGAAGGCGAACCTCCCATCACGAGGATTCCATTTTGCTAATTGCTCACCGTCTTTGGAAATACTCAATATGGGCAATCTTCCAGAAACTGTACTGCCCTCTAGCCAGGAGTCCGTACCATGCATAAATCTGGATCTGGACTTCATCACTTCCATCCTATGTTGCTTCTCTGATTTATCTCCAAGATTCATCTTATCTATGGAATCCAAAACACGGCTTTGTAACTCTTTAAGAGACTCCTTAGAGCCTGCAGTTCCTCTCCTGGTATTGTGGCATACGATTCTGTCTATGGAGAAGTCCATTCCAGAATGATTGATAATTTCACTGTAATTTGACCTCTCGCAAATTTTCGATAACATTGAGCCTACCATTTCTAATTCATCCGCATCCCAATCTCCGGTCACCGGTATGTCATAATGTGCTGCTGGCCATAAGTCCTCTAACTCCCTTGGAACGAGTCCTAGGGGAGAAGTGACCATAATTTGATGTGCTCTATTGCTAGGTATATTTCTAAGGAAGCGGTGATGACTTTGGGAAAGACGGTATGGCTTAGTCGCCGAACATGGAAGCAAGATTAGTATTCGTTCTTGGTGACTGGGAGGAGTATGTATACTTGAGACTCTTTTTCTCCAATCATTAACTAATGGATCCTGTCTACTAATTGGGGAGTTGTACCTCAGTTTTCTTCCACTGGTGTCTACTGCAGTGAGATTAGAACGCCCCCTGTTCGACCGAGTAAGTTTGTCGTGTCTTCTGAGTCTCTCGACTGACCTTGGGCTTGAAAGACTGGATTTCTCAGCTAGCTCCCTAACAGTCCCCGATCTAATTGCTGACCTCAGAGATGCGATTGAATATCTCCAGTGCCCTAGTTGGGCCTCCATATTTACATTCTCCCCTAAAGAATAATCTGCATGTCTTGGACCATCCGATGTGAGGAGGAGGCCGTTTGCATTTGCTATTCTTGATCTTGAAAGGTCGAATAGATCTACGCCGAACCATGATAATACCGCACAGTTGTCAGGACCTGCTATACCAGGAGTCCAAATTAGTGAGGAAGGGAACCTTCTCCTAACGACATCTAATGCCTCTGCCAATTTTCCACCAGAATTAGATAGTTGGGGCGCATCTGTTATTGCAATGACTGAGGGCTGGAGTTCTGATTCCACCAGAGATATGTCATGATGTAGAGATTGCCAAGATATAGGTAGAAATTCGGTTCCTGAGCCGAATTCACCAGAATTGGATGTTGCGAGACTGGAAGGCAGCACTAAGCCTTCCGATCCAGTCCAATTATCCTTACCATCAAAGGGGAAGCACAGGTTCCCTCTAGTACAGAGTTTCAATTCTGCGGGAAAATTGCTCGAATTTCTGTAAAAGATGAAAGGGGCGATTTCTAGATCAATAGAAGGATCTACTTCAGATAGAACCAAACCAGGTGCCCATGAGCTAGGATTCCTCCTATCGCCCAGAGAAAAAAGTCTAGAAAATCGATTTCTAGAGATGATTTCTCTCGAAAGGGGCCTGCCACTCATGCACCTGCGAGTGGAACATTTCGCTTGAAGGATTCTAAGGCATGACTGTTTCCGGCTGACATGGGCGCGGCGAGAGTTAGGGCAATAGTAGCCGTTCTGATACTGATAATTTCAATTAATGCCGGAGCTGATGGCGAAGATGGGACGGAATTATTCATCGTAGGCGATTCAGATGCTAGGGGGCCATTCTGGATACAATTTACCTGTGAGCTGGATTCTTGTCAGGATATGGAGCTAGTTATCTGGGCGGATGGCTCACAATATACAATCACCGACTCCCATAGTGTAGAATGGAGCGGTTTGATTGGAGAGGAGGTATCATGGGAACTCCATGGAAGTCTATCTCTGGATGCTGGAGACTTTGTGATGAGTTCCATCATAGGCAATCCATCAGACATAGTCGAGGGTACTGACCTTCCTGACTTGGTCCCATCCCCGGGTCAGCTTGGAGATTGGACCTCAATATCTGCAACCTCTACTTGTCAACTCAATAGGTGCGATCATGATGAGTTTTTATCAGAGGGGGCTTCTTTCCTTGGCGTACTCGATAGTTCTGCAGACGATGATGCAATATTGATCGAAGGGGATGTTGGAGACGTCATCAAGATATCGAATATAGAAAGTTCCGAAGGCGCGAGTATTGAATATTGGAGCAGGTCTGATTCTAAAATTCTGATTGGCTCTATTTCTTCGGACGGTTCTGATAGGGTTTACTTAGACTATCCGGAAAATGCCGAGCTCTGGGTCCGAGTGGTTCATTCAGATGAGAGTGACTTTTCCACTTATAGGTTCGATATAGTCAGGTACGATGATGAGTCTGAAGGGCCAATGGGAGAGGAACTTGGCAATCCCTGGCCTTATGAATTCCCTTTGGTTGGAAATTCTACTAAGCATGATATCTACAGGGGCCACATATCGTCTAACGATCAGTCGGGAGATTCATTATTGATTTCATCCGGAGCTAAAATTAAGCTTCGGGTTATCTGCCAGTTCACAGAAGAGGCGTCTTTGGAGATACTCTTACATGACCTACACGGAGAAATCGAACAAATTATAGAAAGTTCCCAAGGATGTCCGAGTTATGTCAATACCACTGGTTCCACCATAGGCGTAGAGTTCAGGATAAATTCCGAAGAAGTAATGGGATGGGATATTGAGATAATCTTTCCTGATGAAGGCGATGGGGTACTTATTGGGGATGCGCCTGATTTGTTATGGCTAGAGACGGGGCCTTCAGAATTCTGGGATGTCCTTACCCCTGGCAGTACCTCTTATTCTGGTAATTTAGGTGTCGGAGACAGGATAGACATTCATCCGTTTGAGATAACAGATTTGAATGGCTCTAAGGTAATGGTTAGATCTGATATTGAGTCGCCGGTTACCTATCAGATTCAGTCACTAAGTCAAGAGAGTTGGCAAATTCTGAATTACACTAATGGTTCGGAGATTAGTGTCCCACTGGGCACCCATGCAATAAGAGTAGAGGGGCTTTCCCCTGTAGTTGGAGAGATAGGATATGAGTTTTACATAGTTTATCTGGGAGAGGACATACCGGATGATGGGGAATATCAGGACCTTTCTCACCTATTCACCAATTTCTATCTACTGATAGGTGGCTTGATGTTACTTCCCCTAGCAGTGGTACTTTGGTGGAATAGATCTGGGGTTTTCAAAAGGAGTATTTCTCAGTCGGACTTTGATATCCATGGCCTACACAGGTTGGATCTCCTTAGGGAGAGATTATCCACGAGTAGTAACGGCTTAGAAGATAGCCCTGAGGAGATTGTGAAAGCACTTAAGATGCTAGGAGATAGCTCGTGGGAGAATGTACTCAGCGACTTAGGAAAGCCGTCACTGAGGCACATGACTGAACAAATAGAAATATGCAGCTGGATTATTCCAGAAAGTGAATTTCTGGTTCTGGGCATCAGAACCTTCGAATATAGATGGGAGTTATCTGCATTATCAGTTAGCTCTCCAGAGGGCTCAATTGTATCAATTGAGAAAGTTAGTCCGGACCATATGTTCGATAATATGGAGGTTTTCCTTGATTCAATGGAACCTGGAACTAAGAGATTCCTGAGATTGGAAATTGGCGGAAGTCCATCTCTGATTGAGTTAGAAGTTTCAGGATTGATAGCAGGAGAGCCGGTTGCGGCCGTACCTAGAGAGGCGCTCGTGTTTGGAAAAAATGACTAGTTCAATTCCTTCTCTTTGTTGCTTCTTCCCTAATTCTTTCTTCTATACTATCGGGGTCGGAACCAAGAATATCGGACATCGAAGAGATTCTCTTTTTCTCATTTCTGGAAAGCTTGGCAGGCATATCTAGTTTCAAAACTATCATTACTGATCCTCTTCTTTTACTTCCTTGCATGGGCAAGCCCCTTCCTCTAATTTCTATAGTATCTCCTGGTTGGGAGCCCGCATCTATCTTTATCTGGAGATTTTCACCATCAATATGGGGGATATCTATTTTAGCACCGAGAGCTAGATCTGAAAATCCTACTGGAAGTCCCATCAATAAATCGGCAGAGTCTCGTTCGAACCAAGGGTGCCGTTGAATTTCAATCTCTATGTAGAGGTCTCCGGTCGTTCCATTATCCTCCTTGGGCGCCCCCCCGTAACCTCTCATCCTGAGTCTTACACCCGAAGAGATGCCCGGGGGGATGGTGAATTTTACTCTCTTAGCCTGATTTGAACGGCCTTGACCTTTACAGGATACACAGGGGTCAGTGATGAGTTTCCCATTACCATTACAGGAGGGGCAATCAGAAACCGCTCTTTGAGTAAATGGGCCCATCCTTTCCACCCTCTCAATCCTTCCCCTTCCCTCGCAATTTGGACATATCCTTACGCCCGAAGGATCTCTTGAACCTCTTCCTTGACAATCTTTGCACTGCCTCATTACCTCAATTTCTATCTCCTCTTCAGAGCCATCCATGGCAACTTGAAATGGAACTGTGTGACGATACATTAGATCGTCCCCTTTGGCCCTCCTTCGCCCTCTGGACGAACCGAAAAACTGATTGAAAATACCATCGAATCCACCTCCAAATAAGTCATCCAAGCTTATGTTAACTCCTTGGAACCCACCAGGGCCGAATGGGGACGATCCTGGGCCACCGTGTCCGAATGTGTCATACTTCCTTCTTTCTTCTTGATTGGATAGTATGGCATATGCCTCTTGGACCTCTTTGAATTTCTTCTCTGCTTCTGAGTCATCAGGATTTTTATCCGGATGATACTTTCTCGCCAGTGAGCGGAAAGCCCCTGTAATGTCTCCTTCTGAAGCATTTCTGCCTACTCCAAGGACCTCGTAGTAGTCCCTCTTCTGCGTCATGATGTCGAAGGCTAAAGTGGGGGTGATTTGAATCGTTCCCTACGAAATCAGATAATTCCCACATGATGTACAGTACTGAGAGTCAGAATTGTTCATTACTCCGCAATGATTGCATGTTAGTACTGATCTGACATTTCTAGAGGCGGGTGCCGCATCCCAGAGACTATCGCCAAGGTTGTCCTTGGAGCTAATTTTATTGGCCCTCTCGAGGTTTTTGATTCTAGTCTTTTCTTCCTTTCTCTTTTTCTTCAAAAGTCTCCTTCTAGCAGAGTTGTCAAGATATGAGCTAATGAAAATAGATATTGAAAATCTATTCTTTTGTTCTTTTTCTGATGTCAAGTTCTCTTCATCAACAATCGTTTGAAGACCAGAAACACGTACCTCAGGCTCATATCCTTCATCAACTTCAGACTCTTCCATTTCGGAGTTTATGCCGCCAACTTTTCCTGACATTCTCTTGTTTACCTTTGAGTTGATTCTTCTATTTGATGAGCTTGCCTTAATCTCCAGCCTCTCCAATGCGCGATCAGATTTCTCCTCCCAAAGCCCCCTATCCTCACTTTTGTAAGTCTTCGACAGCCTCCTTATTGCCTGCGATCTGTGGAACTCGTGATCTTCCACCCTTTGAAATCTGTATAGCATCAGTGCCCCCAAACAAAGGGCCCCGATATGTATGGAAAACTCCAATACGGAGTCCTGAGATATCACCTCTTCGAGTGCTGGCAACCCGAATCTAATCGCGACGACACATAACGTTGGCGCGAATAACAACGCCAGCGAGATAGCAGAAGAACGATTCGTCATATGTACTCCCTAGAAATTACCCATTTGAATCATTCGTGTAGATGGGCGAGCATGGACAAAACTTTCAGCCTCGTCGCACTCGAACGGATGTGATTAGAGAGATTGAGATTTCAACTACCTTACATCCGCACGAGGATTTAGATAAGGTTATTGAGTCTGTAAAATCTTTTTTTCCCGATTGGAATCCAGAAATTCCGGAAAGAAAAATAGGTTTTCCCTCGGGTAATAATCCTGAAATAATCTATGGAACTTCGTCCTCACTAGATATTTTTCTTGAGGCGCTGAGAAAGCAATCAATCCTCGATACTGCATTGGATGCGATGACCTTGGAGGAGGATGATCAGATTTGCGATTTCTCGATTTCAAGACTAGCATCTTTGTCCAATAAGGTATCATTCACACTTGGCGAAAGAGTTCTTGGAGGGAGTATCGATATTTCCATAACTGGCAACGGACTAATTGAATGGCTGGAGACATCTACTTGGCACGAGGGGAGAAGAGACGTTCCCCGTGGCGTTGGTGACGAGCTGTCGATGCACAGGGATGGAAACCCTAGAGAGTGGTTCGACTAGGAGGTTTTTGGAATAGGGATTCCTTCCCTATGCCAACTCTCAATAGTTGGAAAATCCGCAGGTAGCCATTTTACATCTAAGAGCTCATCTTGTGAAAGCCATCGCGATTCGTCGTGCTCCATAAGGACTATCTCATCGTTATCGACGATCCCACAGTCAAAAATATGAAGATTGACATCTCTGTCTTGGTATCTGTGATTGATTTCACAAACCTTGGATCTAGGCATAATTGGCAGTCCGAGCTCTTCTTCAATCTCCCTAGACAATGCATCTTTCAGTGACTCTTCTCCTTCCACCTTCCCACCTGGGAACTCCCACCATCCAGACCATGCGTCTCCTTTGGGCCTCATACAGGCCAGGATACTGCCTTTCTGATTTCTAATCATAGCTCCAACAACTATCATCTTTGGCCTTGTAACCATTATTCTGATTGATCTTAAGACAATCTCAGACTGTCTACTGAGAGGAATCTCCGTCATCTTTGGAAGATGGACAAAAAGTATGGGGACTTTGGAATGTGAGAATTTGGCCAAGGTCCTATAATATGTCTCGTTACACACATATGATCCAGCACTATCACTCCATTTTACATCCGGATCGTCTTCAAATTCCTCATCAAAATTATGAATGCTCACAGTGGTTTCTATTCTATCGGAGAAATTTTCAATAATCTTACTTTTTTTGATTAGCCTACCTGAATTGTCAGGAGACTGCATTGAAATAATATTTGTTGCAAATCTCTCTAGACGGACCTTCTCGGAATTCCTAGACAGTCCCAAATGAAGTACTGCATCGAATTTTCCCTTTTTGAGAATATCCAGTGATTCTACTGTTCCTCTTTGATCCACAGATAGAATCTTAGTGGTAATTTCGATATTGCCCATATCTACGTTTGAGATCATATCTACGATCTCCGAGGACTCATTTATCGCCAAGTCAGAAAATGGTTCGAAACCAGTTAGTAGAACTCTCTTGCGTTTCATGAACTATGCGCATGGGTACCAAGAGTTGTCTTTTTGGGTCTGTTAGCAGTCACATTCATTCATATCAGCTTCTTCCAACGTACAATGGAGCACGAATACGTAGTGATTCTTCCTGTGGAAGAGGAGGAGGACGAGGTTACTGCCTTGGGCGTAATTAGGGTGATATGGAGAGAGTTAAGCGGGGGGATTGGGCCTTGGGGAGCCCTGAGGCCATTGGTTGCAGTTTTGCTGTCCCTCATCCCGTTTCTATTCCTCGGACAGCACTTCAATCGGCAACATAGCAAGTCGATTGGTTGGTTCGTAATACAATTCCCACTAATACTATCGATTTTTCTCTGGCCGGTCCTATTCGTCTGGTCGGTAATTGATGCTTGGTGGGTCTCTAGTGGAATTGTCGCTGGGACGAGATAGTCAGAAATCCTCGGGAAGTTGAAGTGGACTGAAAAGATGTCCTGGACTAGTTGATTTAGTTAACTGTGACCTGATTATATGTTCCCAGTCTCTAAGTACAGCTAGTGCTGGAACAAAGGGTAACTCAGTCTCATTCAGTATTGTTCGAATTATGGTATCAAGGATATCCATCCTATCTTGGTCGACAGATTCCAATATCCTCTCCAGAGGGAATGAGTCCATTACGGGTATTTCATCGGATGATTCTACAGCTCTAGGAGTTAGTAGCTCTTGAGGGAGTTCCTCGTTACTAATTGACGCGGTTTCTTCGAGTCTTTTCACTAGTATCCGAATATACTTTGAAATTACTAGTGACACTTCAATTACTGGCTGCCCGTATTGGTTGATGAAATTGACCATGTTCTCTTGTAGAAACAGAAGCTTGTCCTCGACAGGAGAAGAAGGGCTAGGAATTTGTCCATCTTTTTCGTCCATAACTATTCCCATGGGCATTTATTGAAATTACTAGGTTGATCTATCGTCATATCTTATTGGCGATCCGCTGTTTCCCCTTATGCCGTCTAATAAGTCGTCCTCAATTTCGAAATGATCATTCAACCAATCACCATCTGTATCCCAATTTTTGGGATCCGTGCCGTCGGCGGTCTGATCACCATCTATATCCAGTATCCACCAACCAAATACATACTCGCCAAGGAAGATATTTGGAAGATGATACTGATCTCCTGCAATCCTGTTGAATGAGTCTGTCCACTCCCCATTAAGTGAAGTAAAGTCATTACTACTATCCACATTCTCATATTCCAAGTCAAAATCATTAATCACTAATGCATAGAGATCATCATTATCGTTAATCTTATTCATCCTGAAATAATTAGTAGATATTGACGAGCTTCCCGAACATGTACCTAGGAGGCTCTCCCTCAGTTGCCACCATTCCGACACTGGCTCCCCTGTACAGTCGACAAGATTTGAATCTCTGACCAATGAAGGAGAAGACATCGAAGCATTGACGACGCCGAAGTATTCTTGGAAGTTATTGTAGGGCTGGTAGACACAACTCCCACCAGAGCAATCCCATGCACCATCGTTGTCCGCGTCCTGGCCGGCATCAGAGGGATCTGTCGGATCATGGGTAAACCATGCCCATTCCAATAATGGCCTAGTAATCACGCCATTTGAAACCTGAACTGGCTTCCAAACGACTGAAGTTACTTGATGCCAAACGACTGAAATCTGCAGCAAAGATGACCAGTTATCATTAGTCTCGTTCCAACCCCTGTAATACTCATAGAAGTCCGGCATCATATCTCCATCTGTATCATTATCCAATGGATTTGTTCCATACTTAAACACCTCTCTTCCATCCGATAAATTAGAATCTCTGACATAAGATGTGACAATGCCATTGCTGAATACTGGACTCATTACAGTAGAGTCATCATCGCTATCATCATCAAGTGGATGGGTACCATTATTGTACTCCATCAAATTCGAGAAAAGCAGAGGCTGTACCCCTTGGGATATCTGGCCTTCTGGGGAGTACTCTGTGAACTGTCTAGATTCCCATCCGCCTTGAGCTGCAGGAATATCTGTGATTTCCCTATCAAACCATCCATCTGAGTCTGGATCATAATTTATGTCCAGCGGATTTATTGGATTTAGTGACCATCTGAAATCATTTACAGGAAGGAACTCCCCGTATATTGAATAGCAGAATTCCCAGCCATCTGGCATCCCATCAAGATCTGAATCACCGTCAGTCGGATCACTCACACCGGCTAAGCTGATATTGAAATTATCGGGATATACAGAATTTATTAGCCCCATTCTATCAGATGATTCCAAGCTCTTGCTTCTGAACATATCATACATCTGTCCAAAAGCGGCATCATATGACATTCCCTCTTCTCCGATAAATGCATTAATTGCGTCAGCACCATATGAGACAAGACCAGTCTCATTTGGAATTGTATCAACTGCTATTTTCTTACCATAAACCCTTGACTCGAATTCGGCTAGATTGTCGAATGATTCAGAGTCAGAGATTTGGCCATTACCATCGCAGTCATAGGAATCTTCATCGGAGTCCCTAGAAACATCGGATCCAGTTAATGGATTCATTTCCCATATATTTTGCTCTAGGTTCCACTGTGTGAACCAATACTCATAACCGTCACTCATCCCATCCCTATCGGTATCAACGTCATTAGGGTCAGAAATACCTAGAAGAGAGGATAGTAATGGTTTTGCAGGACTCCCTGAAAGCCAGTCCTGGTACTGCTCCATGGCTAATTGGGCCTTTCCTTCCTTTCCAAATAATATTCTGAATACCCTATTGTTGGCCTCAGAAGGATCGATTGAGTCTGCCTCTTCCCACATTCTAGGCGCGTCGGGAGGGGAGAGTCCTCCATTGGCTGGATTATTATTGGTGAGGTTGAGTTCGACTTGATCCGTAATCCCATCCAAATCCGAATCATAGTATCCGTCACCGGCCACTAGAGGATTTAATGTCCACACAGAATCAGTTGAGTTCCACCTTGTGAAGATTAATTCGATCCCATCCAGTAGGCCATCGCCATCCGTATCGGGATTATTGGGGTCGGCAGTGAGGCCTGTTAAATTCTTCTGGTCGTCAGAAAGGAAGTATCCGAATGAGTATGTTGATTCTGCGGAAAGCCAAGGTGTCGGAAGTAATTCCCCCCCTACACTAAGTAAGTAGAATTGAGGGGACGTCACTAGAGAATCTGTCTCACTGAGATTCCCATCTATTGAATTGTACTCTTCCCAATTATTCATCCCATCGCCATCTGGATCTCCATCTTGATCTCTTTCATCCACTGGATTTAGGGTCCACTGTTCATCAAATAGGCCCCATCTTGAGTGGTAGAATTCCCAGCCATCTGGCATACCATCTCTGTCCGAGTCCGAAGACAATGGATTTCCAGAACCTACGTCCTCAGTAGTGGTCCCATTAACTAGGCTGAGATATCCCGTACTGGTATATTCACCGAATGATCCAGGAGCAAGTCCCTGCCACGAAGGGTGCGATAGATTAGTAGAAAATCCATCGGGGAATATCATACCAGACTCTGTTACATCGTTGTAAATTATCTGATCTTTCAAGTGATATTCAAGCCAGTTTACCAACTGTTCATCCATGGATAACGTGCCGTCCATGTTAATATCGTATCCATCGCCATCGGGGTTATTGAGAGCGTCAGAACCATTCAGTGGATTGATTCCCTTGTTATCCTTATTCCAAGAGCAGGTATATCTCGCCTCCCACCCATCAGGGAGAGTATCTCCGTCTGAATCAATATTATTGGGATCTGTGGGGACCCATGAGAGTGCCGACTCATTGGACTCTCCATGGGAGGGCAATCCTTCCCTGATAACATCGTCAATAATCTCACCCCACCTGTACTCACAAAGATTGGACAATCCATCGCCATCAGCATCTTCTTCTGCATCGTTGGGATCTCTTGGATCTAGTGTCCAGAGATTTCCACCAGTGTAGATGTCTCCAATCCACCTCCTATTCTCGATCTCCCAGCCATCTGGCATTCCATCTCCATCGGAGTCGGGATTGGTGGGATCAGTTGGACCATCTGTTCCGCCTCCCGCACCTGAGCCGAGCCACCCCTCCAGATGTACAGTCTCTGACTGTGACGATGAGTCATCACAAACATAATCATCATTCAGGTAGTGACATGAAAATGATGTTGAGTCTAAGAACCAGCCCCAATATTCCTCACCGTCTGTTAGGCCATCTCCATCGGAGTCAATATTTCTGGGATCTGTCCCATTCGTACCAAACTGTGAGGAGTTTACATATCTAAACTCCTCTAAGTTACTCCATTCGCGGATAAAAATAGTTCCATCGATTAGGGGGAAGCTTACTCCATCTGCATCAGCATCCCTCTCTCTATCGAAAGGATCCGTTGGATCTAAACCATGTACGAATTCCCAGCCATCTGGCATACCATCAAAATCTGAGTCTTCGGATAATGGGTCTATTGGCATGATATTCATGTATCTTCCCGGCGATGAGCCAGAGAAAATCCAGTCTTCACCTTCGTTCTCCATTGAAACGAGATTAGTGACTAATCCTGGCATCCTAGTCTGATTCATATAGAGTCCCAAAACACCTGTATATCCTCCTTCGAGGCACCATGTTCCGTCCCTGGAGCCTAAAACTACCATACCCTCGATTGCTAAGACTGATCTGATGTCATTCGCACCCTCTGTCCAGCGATCAGAATTGAACATCCTATCATTACTTATCGAAGATCTCGGCATCTGTAGGAAGATGGATAGATCAATCAGGTGAAGCCCCCCCGCCGTCCCCATCCATACGCCAGTAACTTCTCCAAGTTCTCCGTTTTCTAAAATAGGCCCGGCAGGCTCCAAAACATTCACTACTGCGGATTTAGATTCATTCAGTATGTCTGCCATTCTAACGAATGTTTCTGCATCCTCCAGATCAAAAACCCACCAAGGTTCGCCGGCCGAGGTAACTCCATCGGTGGTATTCCATGCAATCAGTCCTGAATTAGTGGCGACCATGAGCAAAGGGCCCCTTCCCTGCATTGGCACTTGGATTACATCATTGGCGGAAACCTCAGAATCAGAAAGGGCCTGTGACAACGGTACGGTTAGGATTTCTGAGCCCACACTTACTGAGCGCCCCCCGCTCCAACAATCGCCGCTAGATCCTTCTTCTGAAACACTGACAGTCCATGCCTTTTGGTGGCCGAAAATCATCAAATCCAAATTATCACCACCAGTGTCCAATTCTATCATTGACACGACGTGTCCGATTTCAGATTCTGAAATTGAAGACATTATCGGGAGTCCGTTCTCCATTGAAACACAGTGGACGCCAAGGTTTGTTCCAATTATCAGGAAATCTGACGTACCTCCCGGTGACCACCTAACCATTGAAGTCATCTCCAATCCAGAGCGGAGACTGTGTATAGAAGAAATTCCTCCAAAGGGATCTAGTGCGGTAACTCCGTATTTGGAGCCGACAATTATCCTTTGTTGCTCACTATCTTTGATCATTGTATGTACTGCTGCATCGACTAGTTGCGGTTGTGTGGATTGATCGAACAGAAGTATTGATTCATCGTGACTAGTTCCAGCTGTTCCCCTAATGCCTGGTTTTACCCATGATCCCTCATCATAGTGAACCATGTACTCTTCGTAGTTGCTAAACGCCTCACCCCATGCGGCTGTGGAAGTGGAAGTGTCGGGTATTACGAAGCCGTCTCCATCCAAATCCCATCCATCGTTATCGGAATCTATTATGGCATCACTAGCATTCCTGGGATCTAATCCGTAATGTGCCTCCCACCCGTCAGGTATTCCATCACCGGGAATGATTAGTCCGGTGGCTAGTAAGTCTGACCACGAGTAATAGTCAGAATCTGAGCGTGTCGGGTCAGTACCCAGCCACCCATCATCTCCTGTCGGCCTCGCTATGGAGTCTTGACAGGCGTTTTCACTCAATCCAGGTATCGTGCCGGCGCACCAAAGTCCATCCCTCTCAGTAATCCAATTCTGAGGAGTGCCGAAAGAGTACTCTTCTGAATTTGAATAACTTTCGGTTACATCTATGTCGCCATCCCTATTTACGTCAAATCCATCTCCACAGCCAAAACTAAAATCATCACATCTGTCTATATCTTCTATACTGTCAGATGGATCAAGAGGATCGAACCAAAGGCATGTCCATGCATTTGTCGCATTAAGATAACCCAGTCCGCCTTCTGTGCACATATGGATCTCATACCCATCGGGTAGTCCGTCCCCATCGGTATCCGAGGAGGTAGGGTCAAGATACTCCCTATTTCCTGATTCAGTCAATTCTGGAGGCTTTCCAGTTAGTGAGAGTCTATCGGTAAAGCATTTGTCGAGAGTGTATGGCCAGCAATATTCCAGTAGTGCTACCGCCCCATCCCTATCGTGATCAGACATGTTATCAGTACCGTTGTTCAAATCTAGTCCGAGTACTTCGAAGCTTCCTTCAGGAGTGTCGAAAACTATGTCAACACCATATATTGCCTCATATTGATCAGGGATCCTATCCTCATCTGCATCCGTAGCAGGAGGGGCGCCTCCCTTTGCATCTGTAGGATTGGTAGAGTCGACTGGAGACTGGGGCCTAGTCTGAGAAACAAAAGCTAGACTGCTGAGTAAAAGTAGCACGATAAATGCCGCGGTTTGCTTTCTTCTCATGATATAGCCCCAACTAAGTAGTCTTCAACGTCCTCGGTTGACTTATGATGATGATGGAGCGTCGTTCGGACATTGATTCAAAATCAATGGTTTCGGAAGAGTCGATAATATCGGAAAAGAGCCTTAAAAATAATTATTATAGGATTTGTTCAAAGGTCGTCGTTATCCCCGTTGGGTCGAAAGCCATGAGTATGAAGATTACTCACCTTGGAAGTGGGAGCAGAGGGAATTCAGTTCTCTTATCAACCAATGAATCTAATGTCTTGATAGACTGTGGATTTTCCCTGAAGAAGACTGAGGCGAGATTGGAAAAATTAGAAGTCAGGCCAACTGATATAGATTCCATACTTGTTACTCACCATCATTCTGATCACTCGAAATCGGCCAAGAGGGCGGCAAAAAAATGGGGATCGAAATTAATCAGCAATGTAGAGACTGCCAAAAGAATGGAGTGGGAGGGGTCGGAGAGTCTCCTTTTGTTCTCAGAATTGGAAAGAATAGATGCTGGTGCCGATATAAGCTTGCTAACCATACCCGTCCCTCACGATGATGCCAATAATGTAGCTGTAATTGCTTGTGACGACCAAGGGAGGAGGGCGGCCATAGTTACTGATCTGGGAGAGGTTACTGCTGAGTTATCATCTCATCTCAAGAAATGTGGACATATTTCCATAGAGTCCAATTACGATCATGACAGGCTAATGAAGGGGAACTACCCTGACTCATTAAAGAGAAGGATTTCCGGGAGAGGCGGGCACCTTTCCAATTCACAGACTGCTTCGGCCCTAAGGGAGATTGTTAATCCAGGACTAAGTAGCATCGTACTCTGCCACCTCTCGGAGAGCAATAATCAGCCCCATATAGCAGAGAGTGAAGTCCTGATGGAAATTTGCGATAGTTTCGATGGGAGCTTATCGATTTCTAAACAAGAAGGACCGGAGTTTAGCAATTGGATAGGACAAATTGATTCGGAGAGATATTTGCCCAATTAATGGCCCATCACTACCCTGTGGACGGAGTTCTGAACATCCCTCATCCTATCTACAGCCCCTAGCTCTCTGAATACAACGAGGGACCTTTGTAGATAGTCCATCCTCTGTGATCTATTACTCTCGACCTCACCAAGTCTAGAGAGAATCTCCCCCTGCATCATCCTGAAGTCATTAGCCTCTGCAATTGATAAGGCGTCCAGATAGTGCTGTGCTGCTTCGTCTGACCTACCTGCATCACTCAATACTTGTCCAAGAAGCATCTCGACCTCTACTGCACTTCTAGGGTCTGACTGATCTGATAAAATTTCCAAAGCACCAGAATAGTGGTGCATTGCCAGATCATTGTCTTTTATTCTAGCATAGTATCTCCCCAGGACAGCTCGTGATCTTGCGTGTAGCTTTTCTTGATTATTCTGAGCTGTTTCATCGTGAGCCGTCATAGCATGGTCACGGGCTCTATCCATCTCTCCCATCTCGAGAAAGGCAGAAGCCAGTCTAATCCTAGCCTCGGTTAAAACGGATGAATCTTCAGAATCCAATAGCTCCTCTACATTTCCATATACTTCTAATGCCCTCTTATTATCCCTCTGGCGTCTGAAAATGTATCCCATGTTATTGTATGATCTTGCGGCCCCTTGGGCATCTCTGAGTTTTATTTGCATCTCCAATGCTTTCTTATGAAGGGAGAGGGCCGTGTCCATCTCTCCTTTCTTTACAGCTAAATCCGCCCTAGATGAGTAAATCCTTGCAAGTGGAGTAGTCAGTTTATGCTTTACTGCGATAGGCAGTGCCATGTCGTATTGTTCCTCGGCGTCATCCCACTTTCCTTGGACAGAAAGTATGTCTCCTGTGAGTTCGTGAATTACAAATCTCGTCCGGGGACCGAACAGTTTTGCCTCTATAGCCCTGAGGATTCCCAAAAGTTCTATGTGTCCAGCCTTGACTAAATTGTGGCCTTCCTCTGATAAGGCCGATGCTAATCCCTCAATATCCCCGGATTTGTGCAGGTGATGAATATGCTCTATGCTTTCAGATGCATCTTCCTTCCTCGTCCTATACCATTCGACTGCATTGGCATGCAACGATTGCTTTAGTGAGTCTTCCATAGACCTTGTGAGAAATTCTCTGACTAAATCGTGGACATCATAGTTTTCACTATCGGCTTGCCTCGCCAGACCCTTTTCAACAAGGTCATCCAGAAGATTTGTTTCCATATCTATTCCGGAAATTGCCTCGAGTGGCATTGGTTCTCTGAAAATTGCGATAGCACCCAACAACCTCTTTTCCGCGCCTGAAAGTCTGCTGAAGATTTCCTTCTCTACAAATGCCTCCAGAGTTTCATGGAATGTTCCGCCTACACTCCCTCTGTTAATGAGCTCAAGTACTAGTGGATGGCCTCTTGAAAGACTATGAATGTGCAAAAATTGAGGCATTTCTAGATCTTGCATCGTGGTCAGTATTTTCCTACTTGCTTCTTGGTCCAGCCCATCAAGCGGCATCACCAATGTAACTATTCTCCCAGTGGAATCGGATTCTGGTACCACCATCCTGAATGAACGTGAAAACATCACTAGGCCGACATTTTCAAGTTCTGGTATTTTCAGCGATAGCGATCTTAATACTGAAATTAATGTCTCATCGCCAACTTTATGCAAATCGTCAATCACAATAAGTGAGGGGGAAGACTCAAGCCCCTCTGAGATTAGATTTACCGCCATCTGAGGCTGAGGCACAGGAGAAGATGCAAGATAGTCTGAAAGGTCATCATTGCCCATAGCAGATAGCCATTCTGAAATTGCCTCCAAGAATGCCCTTGCCCCTTCCCAATCTTGACACCTGTGGTAAAGAAGATTTCTTCTGTGGGTAAAACTCTCTATTAGCTTAGCGGAAAGTGCCGTTTTTCCAATACCAGCTATACCAGGAACAAGTATAGATCCAGACTGATGCTCTAGGAGATTTACCATATTTTCAAGTTCTAATTCCCTACCATAAAACCTCCTAGTCCTCGGTAAGTCGCTTAGTGAGGTTACGAGTTGCTTCTCGATATGCTTTGAGAGGTCCCTCTCAATCAAATCGGAAGATAGTACTGAAAGATCTATTGTTCCAGAATCATCCAGATATCGAATAACATCTACGTGCCTTAGGGGCAAATCTGTTTCCTCCAGAGCTTTGGCTAGTTCCATATTTGAGGCCCTTCCATCTCTTCCCACCACGCGGACCACCTGCATACCAACCTTAGACCAAATATCATCAGCTAGCTTTGCCCCTTCGTCAGTTAGGAAGTATGCTTTCCTCTTTCTAGAGACTCCAGTAACATGTGCTTGTTTTTCAATCAAATATCCCTGTTCCCTAAGTCCTGAAATGGCCCTCGGGACGTTCGATCTGGCTATGGAAACAGCATTAGCTATCCCCATCTGTGAAAGTGCGAATGGGACTTCTACTTTATCGGCATGATCCACATAGTCCCTGAGATGGAGTAGTATCCTCTCTTGGACCCCGGGTTTGGGCACGGGAGTGACTGACATGAATACGTTAGCAACATCATCTATTCAATAATGTTCGTGATGAAAGCTTAGAACGCCTTCAACGCGATTACTACTTTTCTGGAACCCATTCTTCATTCTCGTTATCCCACATCCATCCAGGATGGTCATCATCCTTGACGAACCTTTCTACCTCTTCGTCTGACCCCACTTTCTTGTCATGATTATTTTCTGGCTCGGAGTCTTCTTCGAATTCAACAAAGAAGTAGGCGAACGCCACTATCCCAAGAATTATGATTACGGCAATTACGAATAGGACTGATGAAGCTGATGAGTCTGAATCGCTTACCGTGATCTTCGTTCCTTGGTACTCTAGTCCGCCATACATGAACTGAGGAGTTGCAGAGCTTGAAATTCTCGAGCCGGGGACTCCCATCGACCATGTGGAATCGTCTGAAACGACGGTGTTGTTTACAGGAGTTCCTCCGATTGTGGCCGTGACAGTTCTTCCAGGAAGTCCGACACCTGAGAATATGGCTGTTTCATCTTCTGTAATCTTTGTTTCCATTGGGACGTTGACCTCAAAATCTATTCCAATGACCTCTATGCTCATTGGAATTGAGTTTGCCTTGGAACCATATTGATCGGATGCAACGAATACTACGTCATTGATTGACCATCCAGATATGTCTGGATCGAAGAAAGACATGGAAGTCGGATTATACCTAGCTACGCCATCTGCAGAGACCGATATGACCACCGGATATTCATCATCAGAAGATATTCCAACATCATCATATACGGAGATAATTAGCTCTTGATTTGGATCAGGATCAGCAAAGAAATCAAGCAGGTTAATCTCGAAATTAGTACATCTATCGGCCGATTGGGAATTTTCTTCACAATACAGCGTTACCGATTCTATCCACTCAGACTGATCGAAAACGGGCTGATTGTTTCCCGCATCAGGAGGATTGTCAGCGATGACATTTACTGACTTCCACTCGCTGTAGTCGAATCCATCATAAGACCTCATCCTGATTTGATATTCTGAATTATGCCTTAATGACCTTGAATCCCATGTTGAGCTGAATTCGCCATTTGAGTCAAACTCGATGATTGATTCGGAATGAACCTCTATCATCCCATTGGCCGTATCAAGAACTTCAATATCCACTCTAGTGACATCATTGTCATTATCCCTAGCAACACCTCCGAAGATTGAAGACTCGGAAACTGGCATTCTATCGGATTCCTTGGGGGTTGAGACACTGATGAATGGGGCACTGTTGGAATTATCGATAGTAAGTGTTAGCTCGGCAGGAGTACATTCATCGATCACACCATCGCAGAAGTCAGAGTCTGATGCCCAAATCTTGAAGTTATAATCAGCAACTACCCTCGGTTGGCCACTGAAATCCCATGTCCAAGACCAGGATGTACCGCCTGAGACTGGAGTCACGACCTGGAAATTAGGACCTTCAATTTGGAAATAAATCTCAGAGATATCCTTCCCACATTGTGAAGGGCATCCATAGTAGTCATAGGCGGCGCCCTCGAATGTTACGCTATCATCAGAGTGAGTAGAGAATGGACTGGGGGAGCTTACTGATACTGTGGGTGCCTGGGAATTTAATTTGATTGAGATAATGGAAATTGGGCTGTAGTCGATTCCATCAAATGCTCGGAACTGGAAGATATAGTCTCCTTCGGCCATCTGGGACATATCTAATTCATAGAACCATTCTTTGAAGGGATGATTAGTACTTGTTACTTTACCGGATTGGGCCCCGGAGGAGTCGGTGGCTAGCTGTGCGTCGGACCAATCACTGGTGAATGGGTCCCTAACCTCGATTGAATGGACAAATCCCTTCTGATCCCACTGCGCCATCTCGTCACTAGGGTAGAAAGATGCAAGAATTCCATCATGGGCGTTACCGGTGATATTTACCACCTTCCTGAATGAGTGACCTTGGCCCTGTGTGATTGAGACGGAGGGCGCGAGATTGAGTAGGTTTGCAGTTCCTTGATATGCGGCGTCATCTAGTGTAAATTCTCCACTATCCAAGCCAAATCCAAATTTGTACGCAGTGAATCGATACAGAGAAAGTTCTCTTGTACCTGCGGCATAATTGCAATCAGCATCATCCCCATCCAGTACGAGGTCTCCATCATTGTCTATGCCGTCTGAACATGAGTCCTCAAACTCGTCATCTGCAAATCCATCGGGATTGTCACCCCCTCCCAAACCCCTGAAGTCAAGATGAAAATCTGAGGGCAAAGCGAACCATGGAGTATACCCATCGGAAAGCGTATCAATATCGTACATATCATTTCCGAGGGCATCTTCGACTAGGATACTGGCTCCAGATACCCCCTCTCCATTGACTAGGGCTTGGAACTTGACTAGCTCTGCCCTTCTAACTTGTACTGCATAAGGAGTAGGTTGGGTTTGAATTGAGATAGATGATCTACCAAGATTAGATAGTCCAGCGAATGTCATCACAGTGGAGTTATTATCCATGGAAAGTGCGAGTGGGAAATTTCTAGGTGTCAGATTTTCGCAATTAGAGCACTCTTGGACATCCGTTGGCTTGATTCCATTCTGGAAACCATTGGCTGGCCATGCTTCCTGATCTGGCCATGAAAGGATGACTGGGAACTGTCCCGTAGGTGGACTAGGAATGGATTCGGATTGTACTGTAACGGAGCTCTTGGTGATGTTGTAGGTTGTGCCCACGCCATTCCACGTATTCTCTGAGAAGAAGGCTAGGGAGCCGTATTGCTGGTCTCCCGCATAACCTGTGTCGTAGTGTTTGATTACAGCCCCTGAACCTGCGGCATTCCAAGTATTCCTCCTTATGTCCAGAAGTGCCCCTATGGATCTTATTCCATCTGAATTTCCTCCAGAATTGATTTCATTATCGTACATAGTCAGTCCGGACCTGTATGCCATGACTGCCGGGCAACTGAACTGTCCGTTGAAATGGAGTTCGCTAGAGCATTCTCCTGTACCAGAAGATGAGATAGTGTTGTTTGCAAGGAACGCCCTAGATGCACTGGGAGCAGGGGCGTTAT
>DALF01000010.1:0-470 GCA_002499345.1 Euryarchaeota archaeon UBA170
TATCATCCAGATAGAAATCCAAATGATGTAGCCGCAGAAGAGCGATTCAAGTCAATACAGACCGCATATGAGTCCATAGGATCATCCGAATCCAGAAGGGAATGGGACCAACAGAGACGAATGGAGGAAATGTTCAGAGGAAGGGGATCCTCCTCAGGATCAACCCGTGGCTTTGACTTTGGAGATATATTCTCCCAGTTCATGGGAGGGAGAGGGAATGCAGACTCCGGCATCGGACCTGAATCCCGACACTCACCATCGTCTGACTTTAGCAGACAAGACGAATCAATTCGTGGAGCAGACATAGAGGCAGGACTAGACGTCACTCTGGAGCAGGCGATTAGTGGTACAGAGGTAAATTTCTCACATAGAAGGATGAAGAGGTGTCAAAAGTGCGAAGGACGTAGCTTTGGAACTACAAGGTCCTGTAATAAGTGCAACGGCATGGGAGTACAAACCAAGGGAAGTTC
>DALF01000010.1:807-17521 GCA_002499345.1 Euryarchaeota archaeon UBA170
ATCAATGTCAAGGTTCCATCTGGGGCAATACATGGCCAGCAACTCAGACTTAGAGGGATGGGTCATGAGCACCCACAAGGAGATACAGGAGATTTATTGATAACCCTAAGGCTAGATGCACAGGAAGGAAGAAGATGGGAGGACGGAAGACTAATTCAAGAAGCTCCAGTACCCATATCCACTCTCATCCTCGGGGGAAGTGTAAGGATCACCACTCCTCTAGGAAAGAGAATCCAGATAGGCGTTCCAGAACGAACAAAGATAGGAGATAGGAGAAGGGTACAAGGGCACGGCCACCAAGGAGGAGATTTAGATATCGAATTCGTCCTCCAGGAAACCGAAAAACTCACCAAAAAACAGAGAGAAATACTGGACCAGCTAAGAGAATCAGGACTATGAATCATCACAACCAATCAAATACAGGGCCATTAGAGAAATGGCGTGCGTGACTTCTCCAAGGTAGCGGACTACCTGATTCCAAAAAGGAAAAGAATTCACATTTCAGTTTTCATATTCTCCATCCTAATGATTCCAGGAATTTTAGCAACTTTTGAACCGATCGATATAGAATCGTATGAGATGGAATCTCCTGAGCTAGATGCCAATCTAGTATTCAGGGAAGAATTCACTGCCGCTGGAAATATCTGGGGGTTTGGAATTTTCGTAAGGTCCGAGGCGGAATTTGGTAGCTCTGGCTCGGATGTTTCTATGATTGCAGACTACACGGGAGAAAACTCTGGACTCGAATTTCCGAAGGGAGGTATACTGAATCTAACCGTTCTCAGAGAAATAGATGTCAATGCAGAGACTTTGAGAAATCATAATGTATCCAAATTCTTTCTCCCGATAGCATCCGAAATCTCTGGAGATCCTGCAGTAGGTATGTTAGATCTAGCCTCTGACTTTCGTTCATTCATGTCCGGGAGCTCATCCCTAACTCAACCCAGAATCAACCCCTACAAACTCGCTCTCACTTTAGATCTTGAGGAATCGATGGATCCAGCGCCAACTAATTGGACAGATTGTGGAATACTGGAATGTCTTAGGTTCGATGATCCCGATGTGACACAGGATCATATTGACTTGGCCGCTCATAGGATGGCCAATAGTAGCAATGGGTCATTTCTAAGATTCCTTTCTAATGACAGGGCATTTACTCCCGATCCCAATAGTTCTGTAATCGGACCCATAAATCATACAATTGGAGAAGACGGTAATCTTGAGTCTGAAACTTGGGAGAGGGGAAGATGGTCCGCTTCTGCGGCGTGGCTGATAGTTAATCTTGACAGGGAGCAAATGCAAGATAGCGGATGGACCTTTTCTTGGAAGAATGCAACTACAGAGTTCGGATACGAAAGAGACGGACTTACCTTAGTAACCGACCCCATCCGTTACTCTTTCGAATACTGCGAAGAAAGAGAGGAGAAAAATCAGCCCTTGTGTTCAGTGGAATGGCTCTACTTGGCGATAGAAGAAGATCTGAGAGAGACTGACGAGCACATAGTCTCGCTGATGTTTGCAGAGGGGATCAATGTCGAGATTAACAGGGAGCTACTATCCAGTGCATATCTCTTGGTCGCTATGTCGTTCATTGTTGTAGCACTACTTTGGATTAATCTCCGTAGAATATCTGATGTCGCCATAGTATCAACTAGCCTAGTAGTGTCTCTGATCTGGATGT
Source organism: Euryarchaeota archaeon UBA170 (assembly GCA_002499345.1). Taxonomy (GTDB): domain Archaea; phylum Thermoplasmatota; class Poseidoniia; order Poseidoniales; family Thalassarchaeaceae; genus MGIIb-O5. Next base: position 2,489 of record DALF01000010.1, read on the forward strand.
ATGGGCTGATAGGATGGGCTATGATTTTCGGTCAGAAGACAGGTTTCGAGTTCATTTTCAGATCCCAGTTCTCAAACTTACTCCCAATTCTTATTTTGGCCCTAGAGATTGACGATAGCCTGCACTCTCTTCATCGCTACAAAGAGGAGAGGAGATCCGGTAAAACCATACAGCAGGCTTGTCGTATTTCAATAAGTAAAGTGGGCCTTGCAGTCATGCTGACCTCGGTGACCACAATTGTCGCATTCTCGGCAAACCTCACATCAAGTATTGCAGCACTCAGGTCGTTTGGTATAGAAGCAGGGATAGGGGTGATGTGTGCCTTCTTCCTGACCGGACTATGGGTTCCTCTGGCAAGGCTCGATATCGACCAATGGCTAGAGACGAGAGGAAAGCTCGAAGATGAAGATCCTGATAAGATTCACATGATTCCAAAATCATGGCTCTCATCAGTAACTACGAACTCATTCAAGATATACCCACTGGTAATTGTCTGTGTAGTCTTGGTGACTGCTTATGCCGTTCCATTGATGACATCTCTTGAGGGAGATTTTCAAGTTGAGGACTTCGTCGAGGAAGATTCTGATCTTGCTGTAGGGGTGGGGCTAATCAATCAGAGATTTAGTGACGAGGGAGAGCCCGCATACATACTTCTTGAAGCTAATATCACAAATCCAAGGGTTCTAGATGCTATCGAAGAGCTTAGAGAAAATATGAACTCTCATGGCCCGGAAGATCCCAATCAGTTCACCAGGTCTCCAGATGGTGAAGTCGAATTACTCGCTGTGGACCAGATGCTATGGTATCTCAGAGCGGCTATGGCTTGGAATCAAACGCCCTTTGAGCAGGCTGGTTGGAATTTTGACCTAAATGATGGTGGAATTGGTTGTGAAACTGTAGTAATTCCAAATAGAGACTTCGAGTTCATATTTATACCATCTACCAACGACAGTGAGTCGCTGAAATTTCTGTATGGCTTCATGATGACCAGGGGAGTTCCAGCCAGTGGGGGCTATCCAGCCCTATCTCCCAGTATAGTTGGGGAATTTATCCAAGTCGATGGGGAATTGGACTATCAAAGACCATGGCTTACAGAAGATGGTGAATCTCCATTGTATCCAAGAGCCACACTTCGGTTTGGAATTTCAAGCCCCGAACAATTCGCTTTAGTGGAGCCAGCATTAACCCAGCTAGAGGTAGATATGGAGCCCCTGCAAAATCTCTCAGTAAACCCTCTTAGAAATAGAGGGTCATTGAACCAAGCATTCTCAGATGAGAACTATCCGGTATCATGGGCTATTCCCACTGGTGAGCCAGTTGTAAGATTCGTAGCGGCTGACTCTATGCAAGATGATCTACAAGATACGATCCTTCTAGGTGTATTACTCTGTTTCCTAACATTATGGTGGGGATTCAGAGATAATGGAAGTACTACTCAGAGAATTAAGAAGAATATTTCCAACATAAGAAAGAACTCCCCCTTAATTTTTCTAAATATTGTAATTTTTGCTCTGATATCACTGGCTTTAGTTGGTGACGAATATCTACTGCATTTCATAGTAATAGCACTCGTTTTATCGCTGTCTTTTGGAACCACTCCTTTCATCTACGCAGGAATAACAACAACTCCAATTTTCATTATGATAATCTGGCTATACGCGTTGGTAGATTTATTCGGATATGGCCTGAATATGGTTACGGTTTCTATCGCTGCAATCTCCCTGGGAGTGGGCGTAGACTATGTCATTCATCTCATAGAGAGATATCGAGAGGAGATTGAAGAAGGGAAGACACAGCTGGAATCAGTAGCTGTTGTCGGAGGTGCATCCGGCCTCGCACTTTTTGGTTCAGCACTATCTGATTTCGCAGGATTTATGGTGATCAATCAGTCAAAGATGGGATTCTTCTCCACTTTCGGATTATTTTGTGCTATAATGATCATACTATCACTAATCGCTAGCATGATAATTGCTCCCGCACTCATCGGGATGTTGCATCGATCTACTAACTGACCATTAAAAAAGATAGAATCCATAGTGAGATAATCGTAAGAATAGTGCCGTACAGTAGTGACTGCAGTACAATGCCCCAACTCTTGCTTCTACATGCCTGAGAAATGAATTCATCATCATGCTTTTTTGCTCCAGATGAAGACTCATGAGTTCCGAGGAACCCGTGGTAAACACATACTTGAGTGGTAGACTCCAGAAGTACGAGACATCCCGCAGTAAAGAAACCTGATAATATTACAACTGTTAAAAGAAGGATAGTAGGATTATAATTTGGGGTTAGCATAGGAGGTTCGCCAACGATAAGATAGACGAAATTTACGACTATGGCGCATGAAAATAATATTACAGAGCCATAGAACCTGTTTCTTCTTCCAGTACTAGAAATATTCCTTATCCGGGCAACGGCCCTCATCAACCTACCTCCAAATTCCAAGTGAGTCTCTGAGCGCTGACTCAAGGTCTTTGTGGAGAAATTCATAACCAGACTGCTGAAGCCTGCTAGGCAACACTCTTTGCCCCTCAATTAGTAGAGGACCAGCAAGCTCTCCGAAAAGTATCTTCATTGAAAAGCCGGGAATGGGAGCGAAAGCCGGTCTACGTAGTACCTTTCCTAGAGTTTTCGAGAATACCTTCTGCATCACGGGTTCAGGAGCAGTAAGGTTGTATGCACCCTCACATTCTCCGTTCATAATAAGGTGATGTATAGCATAGATATCATCATCTAGAGAAATCCATGACATCCATTGTTTGCCTCCAGCCAGGGGTCCACCGCCTCCCATTTTCCAAGGGAGAAGCATCCTTCCCAATGCTCCTCCAGCAGCAGATAGAACGATTCCGTGTCTAGTGTTAACTACTCTAATTCCCGCCTCCCTTGCTGAATCAGCATAAGACTCCCACTGAATCACGGTCTCTGACAGAAACCCTTCTCCTTGAGTACTCTCTTCTGTTAGAACTTCATCCCCTCTATTTCCATAGAAACCAATGGCACTAGCTACAAGGAAGGTCTCTGGCTTCAGACTCAGATTACTAATGGTGTCAGAAAGCAGTGTTGTGGAATCTCTCCGAGAGCCAACTATGGCCGCCTTTCTCTTCTTACTCCATCTCTTATCGCCAATATTCTCTCCACCTAGGTGGATGACAACATCAAATCCTTCTATCTCGGAAGGATCAATCACTCCCTTATCGGGATTCCAGCTTATTTCCTTGAAACCTTTCTTGGAAGGCCTTCTAACCAGTCTCCAGACATCGTGCCCTCCAGTGTCGAGGAATGCAACCAGTTGAGTTCCTATCAATCCTGAAGATCCAGCGACTAGTATCTTCTTTCTCTTGATTTGAGAGAATTTAGCATGTTCTTTCATGTCCCTCTGCAGCCTTAGCTCCCTTGCTTTGAACATCTTTGAAATCCTGCTCTTTACAAGCCATCCGCCTAGGATACTATCTGCTAGATTCCCAAGGGGGCCGAATGGAACTTGATAGGTAACCTCATCCTTAACGGTCGTTACACCGTCATTTTCTATCAAATCATGATTATGATTCCATGACCAGAAAGGACCTTTGACCATCTTATCAGCAAAGTGATTGGGTGGGTCATAGGCAGTATGCTCTGCAACCCATGTCATCTTCAAGAAGGGCGCTCCGGGAGCAGGAAAACGGAAAACTCTCTGAGATCCAACCTCAAGTGAATCATCTGCTCGGACTTCTTCAGCTACCTCCCAAGGTGGCATCAGTCTTCTGAAAGAACCTTCATGTTCGAACCAGTCGAAGGTAGATTTGATGTCCGAATCAACTACTGTCTCGTGAGTGTACTTGTACATTTTATCACCTTGGAAGACTCTTGGGGATAGGCGCGTCTTCAGCCCATCTTGATAGATACCCGTCCAGCTTCAGCTTCCTCTTTGTGTTAGCAGAAGACATGTACCTAATCTTCCCGAAAATTGGCCTTTCAGGGCCCCAAGCTCTATCGTGTCTTCCTAAGACCCAGAAAATTCCAGTGTATGAGTTTGGGTCCCTTCCATCTAAAGCCCACCTGTCATTAATTTTAATCATCCAATCAGCAGCTGTTTCCGGATTTGGTGACCATTCTAGGATTCTCTTTCCCCAAAGCATCCTCAGATAGTTGTGCATGTGGCCCGTTCTGAGCAGTTGCCTTTGAGCTGAATTCCATACTTCATCACCAGTCTTAGCTCCTTCTATTTCTTCAAAGGTGTAGGACAATCTCTCGTCATCTCTGTGTTCGTTGAGGGTTTGTTTAGCCCAATTTGGAATTGAATCAAGAGTGTTATGATCCTTCCTATAGTGTGCAAAGTTGAATCCTAGTTCTCTCCAGGTAATTATCTGATCTAAGAATGACTCTGAAGACACTGATAGGCCCCACCATCCCGATCTGGTACCCTTTCCGGTATCTTCAACACAAACTGAATCGTAAGTCCAGTTTCCCTTTTGAAGAACTTCTTTGACAATTCTGAAGGTAGATATATGGCCGAAATGTAACCATGGGGACAGGCCACTAACTGCCGGATTATCTGCATCATTTCTACCTTCGGAGTAGTTATCCAGTCTGTGGTCCAAGAATCTACCCATTCTAGACATAGCCTCAAAATATCCACCTCTCATCGTCTCTACTGGATATACTTCGTGATCTATATCTAGAGGCGCCATAGCTTTCTTACCAACACTGCCCCCTTCGGCAACTCTCCAAATCCATTCTAGGGGAGGGAACTCAATATTCAGTTCTTCGAGTATTTCGTTGAACCTTGAAGTATCCATCGTTAAGTCTGTTGTGATTCCTTTCATCGGATCTTCATTTGGGATTGTTGACAAAGCCCCGTAGAGACTCTTCTGAACGTGCTTACGGAAAGAGTAGGCAGTTTTGTGTGCCTTGTCGGCATAGCTCATAGGCAGAATTCCATTCGAATCTACAGCTTCGACACTGACTTTACATGATTTGCTAGCTCTTTCCATGATCCATCGAGGGAGATATGTAGGATAATCATCAATTATCACAGCACAAGCCTTTGTTGAAAGCTTTCTGAGCATCCCATTTCCCGAGTCAGTGTGATTCTCAATCCATGGTAAATATGTGATTCTGTTGTCCGAGAATATGGAAATATTGTCTACCATTCCCTGAGCTACAAAGGTCAGAACTCTCTCACTTGACCATTCGTGTCTTACAGAAATACACTCTATCACCAAAAGAGGCTTTTCTAAGCTCAGGCTTAATTCTACAGCCCTGTCAAGAGCGGCATTGTAATGATATCTTCTTGTTGAAGTCATCCAGTACAGTATGAACTCTCCTTCCTCTCTAATTGGGTCATCGTTCAGCCTCCTAATCCTTGGAGAAGATACGCTCACCACACCTCCCGAGACATCAATCATGACGTCGCTTATTTTCTCGAACATATAAGGCGGTGTTTTCTTTCCTGCTCGATTTCAAACACTCATTCATAACCGGTTGTGAGCACCGAAGCATATGACTATTCAAGTCAACAAAGATGCTAAACCAATAGAAATTGAAGCAGATGCGTACCTCCCTACGGAGTTCGGTAATTTTAGAGTTAGAGTAACCACCGATTCCAGCGGGAAAGACCACGCGTTATTGTACACAGGCGACATATCGTCTGGAGAAGCCCCTCTGGTCAGAATACATTCAGAGTGCCTGACTGGCGATGCATTCGGATCCATGAAATGCGATTGTGGACCACAACTGCAAGCCGCCATGACAAAAATTCAGGAAGAAGGGTGCGGGGCAGTTGTTTACCTCAGGCAGGAAGGAAGAGGTATTGGACTACACTCTAAGATACAGGCGTACGCTCTACAGGACATCGGGTATGACACCCTTGACGCAAATCTAGCATTGGGACTTCCTGCAGATGCAAGAGAATACGGCATAGCGGCCAGAATGCTCAAAGAAGCTGGAGTGAAAAGAGTACGATTAATGACCAACAACCCCCTCAAGATACAAGGCCTAAGAAATAACGGTATCCACGTTGAGAAAAGAATCGAACACATCTCCGGGGTATCTTTAGAGAACATACAGTACTTATCCACGAAGGGTAAGAGAATGGGCCACATACTTGACATATAGGAAGCCGTTCGTATCACTGGAGGAATAATGATGTCATCAATGATAGGACAGAAAGCACCAGACTTTTCTTTGGAGACTAGTGAGGGTGAAAAATTCAATTTCAGTGACCTAGATGGGTCATGGAAGGTGGTATTTTTCTATGCCAAGGCAGGCTCTCCTACCTGCAAGAGAGGATGCCTGACATTCAAGCAACAGTACGATTTGTTTCGCTCACTAGAGCCATCAGTTGAGGTAATAGGAATAAGTCAAGATTCGGTCCAACAACATAGGGAATTCAAGCAAGAACTCGAACTTCCTTTCATTCTCCTATCTGACAGCGATAGGGAAGTCGCTGATATGTTCAAAGTCCCAGTTCACTTGGGAACTTTCCCAGCAAAATCCTCGTTTGTCATTGGCCCTGACAATACAATTCACCACGTGTACGACTGGCTCTTCAGGCCAAGAAGACATGTTGCTAAGATTCTCGACTCATTAAGCAAGATCACAGACGGGGGAAGGTTCTCTTGACTTGGAATCAGATTCTAACTGATGCTGGACTCTCCGAGAGGGAGATAAACGCACTTACGGTATTGTCAAGAAAATCTAACATCAAGGCAAGTGAGCTAGCCAAAGAGCTCGATACCACTAGGCTAGATGCTTACAACTCGTTAGAGAGACTGCAGAGGATAGGGCTTGTCACTACAACCGCTGATAGGCCAATGAGGTTTTCTAGCCCGCCTCTAGATAGTGCTGTCACTCACTTAATAGAGATAAGGAAAGAGCAATTAAAGAGAATAGAACAAGGTCTTGAAGATATACAGAGCGGATCAAAGTACTCCTCGCCAGTGGAGAGGAACTCTCCTGATGATGAGCCTAAGTTTGCTGTTCTTAAAGAGAGAGTTCACATAATGAAGAGAATTGAGAAAATGGCAGAATCATCTCAGGATGAGATTGTCCTGACACTTGGTAAATTTGGGATTCTTCATTTGTGCAGAAGTAGTGCATTACAGGCTGTAAACGAAGCAGCCTCACGAGGAGTCAAAGTCAGGGTTCTTTCACAGCTTGAAAGAAGGACCATTAGATTCTACAATGATTTACATGAATCCATAGAAACTCGTCACTCTGATGATTTAGATGCTCAGGGCGCATTGGTGGACGACTTTGAGGTCGTTCAGTATCTTAGTATGGAGGAAAATCCTGTTGGCAGGGGTAAGAATGATGCCGCTCTGACAGTTGAATCAGAGTCTTTCGCAGAATCTCAGAAAAATCTCCTAGATACAATTTGGGAGGAGGCAATACCTTACGAGGTTGCCTCCAAAAGATTCACCGAGGAGAGAATTGTAGACCCACTAAAGCTTACAATAGATAGCGGATCATTCCTGGAGAAAATCAGAGAAGTTCTTCAGATATCTGACGATATTCCGGAAGGTGACACTCCATTCAATCCTGATGCCTTCCTTGCTTCAGGTTTGGAGATAAGTGATGCTAGAAGAAATCTAGAATCTGGTGGTATCGAGGCTCTATCAGCATTCGGAATCGATGTACGCCATCTTCTCAGGCAAGTGGGAAATAGAGTAGGCCATGAGCTATCATTTTCTCTCAGGAATATCGATGGAAACATAGAGTTCCTCAATGAGATGATGGATTGGTGGGAATACGCAGGCCTTGGACAGCTCAGTTACGACATAGATCCAGAATTCCATATCTTAGTCGACTACCCATCCAAAGAGCCCGGTAGTCTACCTATCCAATCCCTAGATGATGGCATAATAGAGGGAACTCTACTTTCGAGATACTCTGATGACCCAAGCGTGGAAATCACAAGGACCACTATTGAAAACTCCGTGAAATATGAAATCAACTTCAACAGTTAGTCAATAGAATATATACATCACATTATATTCACACCTCCCCGCCTCCTACTATGCGTCTATTGAGGTTCATGCTCTTCATGAGGCAGGTTACCAGGAAAACTCCTGCTAATCTGAAGTGGATCGAGAGGCAGGGATTACTCGCTGTCAAGCTCGCGCAGATATTCGCACTTAGGCCTGACATAATCAGTTTAGAGAAGTGTAAGCAACTCCAGACCCTCTACAGCAGTGCCTCTACTATACCCGCAGAAGATGTATTCAGGATACTGAAAGAGAAAGCTCCAGACACATATCATGATGAGATTTCATGGTTTGATGTAGAGCCACTAGCAGCGGCTTCAGTGGGGCAAGTCCACAGGGCCAAGTTGAAGTCTGGTGAAGACGTGGTGGTGAAGATAATCAAAGAAAACCATGAAAAGAAGTTCAAGAGAGATGTGAGGAGGATGAGTCGATGGCTCAGAATAGCCATGATTATCTCTCCTAAGCTTAGGAAGGTAGGCAATCCAATCGCTCTCCTAGAGCATGTTGAAGATTACACTCTCCGAGAACTCGATCTTCGCAACGAGATAAATGGAGCTTCCAGACTTAAGACAATTAAGGATGATCTATCAAACGATTTCCCTATGCCAAGGCTCAGATTCCCAAAATATTATCCGGATCTTTCCAATAGACATGTTTTAGTTTCTGAACTAGTAAACGGACAAACCTTGGAACAAGGAATTGAGAGCTCCAATCTAGAATGGGATGACTTACTTGAGCTATTCAGAATCCATGGAGCATTCATGTTTGGAATAGGAACTTTCCATGGGGATCTTCATCCTGGTAATTGCATTCTAGATACCGAGGGAAACTTTGTATTCATTGACAACGGAGCAATTTGTGAGGCCCCAAGAAAGGTAAGTAAATCTCTCTTCAACTTCTTCTTCCATCTTTCTGCAGGTGACAAAGACCTGGCATTTGAATCCCTCATCTCATTAGCAGAGAGAAGGCCTAGGTCAGAAGACATAGAGAAGTTCAAGCAAGATATGCACGTAATCTACAGGGACTTCGAAAATTTGAGCGTCGGACAACAGAGTCTGACGGAGGTTATGATGAAAACTGTAAGGTCTGCAGTTGAGAATGCTGGGGCAGACTATGGCGAAGAAGGCTTCCCCATAATCCGTTCACTAATGTACATGGATGGTCTGGTAATCAGAACTTATCCTGAGGTAAAATTGATTTCCGAGATGAGAGCTTCATTGGATGAGTTCAAATCCGGCTTAGATTTGGAGTGATATGATGTCAGGGCATAGTGATGTGGTAGTTGTTGGCGCGGGACCGGGTGGATTAGCATGCTCAATGCTTCTCGCAAAGGCTGGAATCGATGTAACAATACTTGAGAAATCAGATGGTGTCGGAGGTAGGACAAGAGTATTCGAAAAAGATGGTTTCAAGTACGACAATGGACCTACCTTTTTCCACTATCCAGAGATTGCAGAGGAAATCTTTGAAGCACTAGGACTGGATGCCAGGGAAGAACTAGGACTTATCGAATTAAATCCAAACTACAGGTTAGTTTTCGGTGCAGGTGGAAGTATAGATGCCAATACTGATTTGGAAGACATGGTCTCTCAGATTAGAGAACTTTGTGGTGAAGACAATGCAAATGGATTCAGGAAATACATAGAAGATAATAGAACAAAGCTGAAGCTTTCAAAGAACTGCCTCAATACTCCTTGGAGGGGACCAACGGATCTTCTGAGTAAAAGGGCTTTGAGAGTAGCTAAGATCTTGAGGCCGTGGAGAAGTGTCTCCTCAGATCTCTCCAAGGTTTTCACTGACGAGAGGATGCAGTTGGCCATGTCTTTCCAGACCAAGTATCTGGGGATGAGTCCATTCCAAGCACCCAGTCTCTTCACCATCTTGGCGTATCTTGAGTACGAGCATGGAGTATTCCATGTTGAAGGAGGGTTAGGAACCATAACTCAGAAAATGGCAAACATAGCCAGAGAACTTGGAGTCAAGATAATACTTAATGAGCAAGTAAATGAGTTTGTTTTCGATGGTAAGAAAGTGATAGGGGCCAAAACAGATAATGGAACCTACACAGCTGATAAATTCGTAATGAATGCCGATTTCGCCACAGGAATGAAGGGTCTTATCCCAGACAAGCTGAGGAAGAAGTGGTCGAACAAAAAGCTTGATGAGAAGTCCTACTCGTGTTCCACATTCATGCTTTATTTGGGGATTGACAAATTATACGATACCCCGCATCATCAAATCTATGCTGCTAAGGACTATCAGAAAAACCTCAAAGAAGTTACCGAGAACAGAGTTACTTGGGACGACCCCTCCATTTACGTCCAGAATGCCTGTGTTACTGATTCAACCATGGCTCCCGAAGGTCATTCAACCATCTATGTGCTAGTTCCGGCAAGTAGCTCTCATGAGGGGATAGATTGGGAAGACATCAAGGATGATTACATGGACGTAATTCTGAGACAGATGGAAAACCTCGGATTTGAGGGAATTAAAAATCACATTGTTTCACAGACGATAGTAACTCCGGATGACTGGGCCGCTCGTGATATTTACAAGGGAGCCGTTTTCAATCTCGCCCATGGCCTAGATCAGATGCTGTGGAGAAGGCCGCAGAATAAATTTGAGGAACTAGACCACCTATATCTGGTTGGAGGGGGAACTCACCCAGGAAGTGGACTACCTACAATTCTGGAGAGTGGGAGAATCTCCGCTAAGTTGATTTGTGCGGACATGGGGGTCGAACCTGACTGGAACGGTACCGACACTTGGTTCGAGGATATGAAGAAGCCACGGATTGTATCCAAGAATAGCGCGTAGAAACAATAGAAATGGAGGAATTAAAATCGAACTCATCTATACTGTTCTCTTCATCATACCCACTATCTGGGTCGGACCATTCTGGCTTCTGATGTTATCCGAACCAACATCGGAAAGAACGAATAATTGGATGAAGGGAAATGCTCTTTTCATCGGACCGCTCGCAGTTTGGATGATTACTGCCCTTCTAGAACCATCTGGACTAATCGATTTAGTAACTGGTAATCCTGTTGACTTCCTAGACACCATGGTGAACATACTGGGGACCGAACCAGGTACCGTTCTGGCATGGTCTCACTTCGTTGCAGGTGACATTATGGCCACTCGGTGGATGTGGAGAAAGGCCGTAGAGAACGACATAGGGATTAGTAAGACCCGAGCAATCGTCTTCTTTGGAGTAATGCTAATGCCCGTTGGACTTCTAATGCATACAATTCTCAATCCTCTGAATGAGTCAAGTCACTTGGAAGACTAGCTATGGATAAATCACCAAAATTAGTCTCTCTCGATAGAAAGGATACATACTGCATGTTGTCATTCTCAGATGATAAGTCGTTCAAGCTTGACTATGTTGAAGTTAGAAAGAACTGCCAGTGCGCTAAATGCAAACCAAGGCAGGTTAACGAACAGATGAAGATAGAGTTCGAGGAAGAGATCTCTAGAATGATGCTGGTGAAACCAAAGGTAGAGCAAGTAGGAAACTATGCAATCAGATTCGAGTGGCCAACAGGGTGTTCAAGCGGCATTCATTCATTCTCCCATCTTAGAAAAATATCCGAATCATCCGGCCGTAAAGTATGATTCTTGATACGAAGATGTCAAAACCCATCGACGCTTCGGAATAATAACGAGGATGTGGATACCCTCCCCTCCCCCGTTGGTGATTTAATGAGTGAAGACACCTTGGAAGAAAACTCGGATGGAGATGATTGGCACCTTTACGCTAGTGCCGACTACGGTGCCGCAGAATCAGTTGAAAATACCGAACCAGGAAAAGAAGAAGATTCTAATGACGATTGGTTCGACGGAGATGATTTCTATAATCAAGGAGAATCAATCGACTGGGAAGCTCCTCCTTGTCCAGCACCATTGGGAATCGCTCATGTAATCAAAATAGGCGTATGTGATCACTGTCTGCATAGAATAGGGGGGAGGAGAACCCAGTCTTCTGGATTTGAGGGAGGTGCTTTACTCAGGAAAGAGGCATTCTCAAGGGATTCCAGTCTTTCAGAATCTGATATACCTGAATTGTGTCCTCTCTGTGAAAATCTATTCGATGATGTTGGAAATATCACTGAAAGGATAATTGAGACCTTGGAGGGTACGAAATTCAGGTCAATGCAACTAGGAATTCATATTCCAAAGGACCTTCTTCAAAGTGAAGATGCAATAAGAACGAAACATGGGGCACGTGGTTCAAAGCCACTGAAAACCTCCTTTGCAACAGCGATACAGGCAGAAATGCTGAGAAAAATACCTGATATCGCATTTGTCAAGGAATATCCCGATGTAATGGTCACAGTGGACGCATTAACTCTCAGAGTTGATACAGATGTTAGGCCAGTATTCATCTACGGCAGATACGAAAAGCTCGCCAGAGGAATCCCACAAACCCGATGGCCCTGCCGATCATGCAGAGGGCGAGGGGAAGGTTGTGAAAGCTGTGAGGGTACGGGCCTCCAGTACAGGGAATCAGTTCAGGACATCATCGGAGAACCAGTGAAAATCAGTTTAGATGCTTCTGACTCATCATTCCATGGAATGGGCAGAGAGGATATCGATGTAAGGTGCCTGGGTTCTGGAAGGCCGTTCGTTCTGGAGATTAAGAATCCCAAGATTAGGGATACGGACCTAATCTTATTAGAGTCGAAAATAAACTCAAACTGTCCTAAAAAGGTGAAAGTAAACTCACTAAGATGGTGTCACAAGAAGGAAGTCAGCAGAGTCAAAGAAACACGCTCTGAGAAATCGTATACTATTAGATTCAAAATCGAAGAACCCGCCCCACGAGAACAAATAATTGACGCCATCAACGGACTCTCAGGGGTAACTCTGGAGCAAGAGACACCGAAAAGAGTGTCACACAGGAGAGCAGCAAAAACACGCAAGAGAAAGATTGTTTCTATCTCCAATGTAGTTGTAGAAGAGCAAGAAATACAATTCTCTCTGAGATGTGAGGCTGGGACCTATGTCAAAGAACTCGTTCACTCTGATGAAGGTAGAACTGTACCCTCTGTCATGTCTGTAATTGGCAGAGAATGTGAGGTTCTCTGGTTAGATGTCGAAGAAATACACGCTGATTGAGCAACAAATAACAATCCGACGGACTTAATAGCGGGCCTTAGGTCGAGCGCTTCCACGACCTGTGGTCGAAGGTGATACAATGGCGACGCGGACCCACGGGACTAGGCAAGGAACAAGGTCTATCCTAAAGAAGAAGAAGACCCAGAAAGGACGTCTCTTCATCAACCGTGCTCTGCATCCCTACAAGGAAGGAGACAAGGTTTCTATCGTTCTAGATGGCGCTGAACAGAGAGGCATGCCTCACAGGAGATTCCACGGGCTGACTGGATCTATCGTTAAGCCGCAGGGAAATGCTTTCGTCGTTAGCGTCGTCCAAGGAAACATGACAAAGACGGTGGTAGCCAGGCCAGAGCACTTGAGGCCAGCATAGAGGTGATTTGATGGGAGACCGTGAATTTGTAGATTTTGCATCAGTGAGGGATCTACTCGAGGCAGCAAATGAGCGAAGAGGCGAACTATCGTATGAGCAGATGATGGCTCTACAACATGCAACATGGGCCGCTAGTACTAACAGAGGCGGAATTAAGACGGATCCAGAGGTTTTCGTTTCACTTTTCTCAAAACTAATGGAGAATGACAAACTGGCAGAGAATCCTGATATATGTGCTAAAATAGCCGAACTAGCTCCTATGGACGTCTCAGGAGTTAGAGTAATAATAGCTAGCAAGAGGGTCGCTATGGATACTTCTGAGATAGAGGAAATAATCGAGATCGTAAGGCAGAATGTCCTTTGATACTGTTTTTCTCGGTTTTAAACCAACTAAACCATTGATGAGGGAGGACCCTCTCCAGCATTTGAGAAGTATGTCCGCGCAGGGTCCAACCGGTTCTGGATTTTCCGAAGAGGGACCACTTCATCGGGAGTCATCAGTATTACTTTTGGACATACTTGACAGAATTCCTTCTGGGTATGAGCTCCAAGGACTATCCAAGCCTTCGATGTATCTCGTTAGAGCTAGAATTGATGATATGAAAGTCGACTCTCCGGGTGAAGATGTGGAAACCTCATCCGATTCTATAGGCCCCCTATCAGAAATAAGATTCAGGGATTTGACAGCAGAATCTTCCAATAATCTAAATGAGGCAATTATAGAATCAATAAAGTCAGATCCTGATAGACACCTAGGATTTTACAATAGGGCCAATAACCTATCCTTGAAGTATCATGCGTTTCAACTTCTACCGGGCATTGGGAATTCAAAGGCAGTCCAGATGGTCAAAGAGAGGGGTGGATCAGGGTGGTCTTCATTCGAGCAGATTGATAAATCGTGTGGGATTGAATCAGTGAAACTGCTGGCTGAAAGATACCTAGGGGAGATGAACGATCCCTCAGAATCTCCCAGCCTACTCAAACTTCTCGTCCGCTCCGAGATCTAGTCGGAGGTATTACTTTGGAAGACTTAGATCCAAGAATGTTGGTAGATTTACTCAGGGATAGAATAAATCCTGACAGAAACCTAGGGCAACATTTCATTCTTAACGATAGCATAATCTCAGAAGCAGTCAATATGTCTGACCAGATTAATCAGAGAGTCACAGAACAGTCACATGTATTGGAAATTGGGCCCGGACCAGGGTCACTGACACTCTACCTGCTAAGAAAAGGAGCTAGGATAACCGCGTTTGAGATAGATGAACAAGCAGTAAGGCATCTGCAAAGAGTATTCAACTTCCAGGACGGCAGACTTTCAGTGATACATGCCGATGCACTTACAGTTGATTGGCCTGAAGACATTACCCACATCATAGCTAATATCCCATATGGTATTTCTAGCCCTCTTTTAGATAAGATACAGAAGCACATCCAGAGAAATCCTCTCAAGTCTATTGTGCTACTCGTCCAAGACGAGTTTTCGGAAAGGATGGCGATGAATAGAGGGCCAAGAAGCATAGGCCCTCTAGGGCTATCATTGTGGTTGGATTTTACTATTCATCTTGGTTCGAA
>DALF01000005.1 GCA_002499345.1 Euryarchaeota archaeon UBA170
GCCCTTGCCCAGAAGCTTGTCATACCCCATCTCGGTAAGGTTCACCTCATCTCCATCCGTCAGTCCCGATAGCTCGCTGACGTTGATAGATACGTTGACCTTCCTAAGGCTTGGATGTCTGTTGAATCCGTGCATACCCCAGTGTCCTGGAAGATACTTGTTTCTGAACATGACCTTGTGCTTGCCTATTCCGGCCCTTCCTCTTCCGCCTCTTTTTCCAGCTCCTCTTCCAGCCTTCTTTCCACGGCCATGATAGCGGCTCCTTCCACGGAATTTGTTAGTTCTAGATACCATCTAATCACCTCAGATCATCCTATCAGCTAAGTCGCCGATTGCTTCTCCTCTGAAACCCAGAGCTCCGCCTACGGTATAGGCCCTCTTGATTCCACCCCAGCCCTTGCTTCCTCTAGGAGGGTGTAGTCTGAAAATTGGTTTGAGGCCCTCTATATCCTTCATTGTAGCCTGTCCCGAGGCAATGGCTTCTGACAGTTGCTTGATTCCATTGAAACTGCTGAGCTCTTTGATAGTTGAGTCGGTAACTGGCTTATCGCCAGACATCCTCCCTCTCTCCTTGATTAGCTTCTCAATGGTCTTTGCATCGACCTCTCCCCATGTGATGTAGTCCTTGGACTTCTGTAACATTCCACGGTAGGATGGATTGTCCATCACTATAGTAGCATGGTTTACCCTAGTAAGATTCAGCATTGCCATGGTTTCACGGATTTTTCTGGTTACCCCTCGATCACTTCTAGCTCTAATTACAAGAAAACTCAACTTAACTCCCTCCCTCTGATGATGCTAAGGCGTCTGTGGACTCCTTCTGAAAGCCTTGTTCTGTTTAGTTGGACTAGTGCGTTGTAGGTCGCCTTGGCGAAGTTAATCGTTGTACGGGTCTGCCCTGAGGATCGTGACCAAACATCGGTAACTCCTGCCAATTTGAGTACTCTTCTGCCGTAGTCGCCTATGACGAGTCCCTTTCCTGCAGGGGCTGGCATCAAGGTAATTCTAGTCGACCCCGATCTTCCGCTCACCATGAAAGGTACGCTTGTTCCGGGCCCCTCGGAAGACTCCCAAGATCCATTTCCTCGCATTACTGGAATCATATTCAGCTTTGCTTTATCGATAGCCTTCCTTATTGTACTGGCAACTTCCTTTCCTTTGCAGACAGAAAGCCCTACATATCCATCGCCATTACCTACTGCGCACAATACGTTGAATCTAACTCTCCTGCCAGAGTCGGTCATTCTCTGAATCATATTGACAGCAAGAACATCATCGGTTATATCTGGCAGAAGTGCGTCAACAATTTCTACTTCCCTTATTGGGAGCCCTGAAGAGAGTGCTTCTTCGTAAGTTAGTATCTGGCCGTTCATGACCATTCTACCTAGCCTAGTCCTTGGTTGCCACGCCCGAAGTGCCGCAAGAGGGTCAGGACCGCCTCTTCTCCTTCCTCTATCTCCCTGGCCTTCATCCGATGACTCGAATGCCTTGATGAGTCCGGGGGCGAGTGTAATTTCCTCGGATTTACCAGATTCTTGGATTTCTTCTTCACTCATTTATGTGCCTCCTCAATTGCTTCAATGGAAACTTCCACTGATGATGATAGTGAGTCGTCAATGTGCTTACCGCTCAATCTGTCCTCGCTAGGTAGGACAGTAGTTCCATGAGGAATTTCCAGACCAGCATCAATCATGCCTTTTAGAGCGGCGAAAACCCTGCTTCCAGAGGATGAAGCCGCTAATCCAATATCTAGGACAGCCTCAGGATTTCCTGAAGAGATTGCTTTCTTACCAAGGGCATAGCCGGCGACATAGCATGCTGGAACTGACTTCCTGGAAGCATCTTCTGGCCATGAGTAAGAATCGGTCAGTGACTTGCCATTTACTGATTGTAAGACGGTGTCCCCACTGGGATTGTATGATACGAGTTGGCAAATAACTTGAGTATTGGAAACTCTGACGACAGCACGTGGTACGCCGCTCCTGAGTAGTCTCAATCTCCTGTGGTAATCCGTTTTTCCTTGGCGTCGGCGCTTGGGCCTCAATCTCTGACTTTTACCATGTGCCATCAGTTTTCACCCCCGATTTCAATACCATCGAGTTCCATGTTTGTTTTCATGTGGGCTATAGATCGGTATGAACCTCCCTTAGCCTTTCTGTAGTAGTACCTGTATTGGGACCTATCTAGCGTTCCATCCTCTCGGAATTCTTTGAGTTCCCTCCTCTGAGACCTGATGAGCCTCATCCATCTCCCTTTCTTTGGGGTTCTAGCGTTAGCGCTTCCCTTCCTGGAGCCATGGCCCTTCCTTCTTCCTTTGGACTTCTGTAATGCGGCCTTTCTAGCCCTAGTCCTGCTAGTTCCCTTGATTGGTCTAGCCTTGATTATACCATCAGTAATCAATCTCCTGACATCATCTTTTTGAACTGCTGAGATGACCTCATCTAGGTAGTCCGGATCGATCCAAATTCTGTGGAGTCCGACGGGACGGCCTTCCTTCTGCGAAAGAATAGCGGCCGCCATTCTCCTCTGGTTTGTTATTATCATCTCAGAGATCCCCCTTTCTGTCAATCCTTCTCTGATTGAGTATCCGTAGTCCCAAAGAATTAGCCCTATCATGGATATCTAATCTCTTCCTGTTTCCGACTCTGGCGCCTATTCTGACTGCTTGCGTCTCTGGATCCAATCCTTCTAAATCGCTTGACTTGTGAACCATTACTTCCTCGAATCCAGACGGATGTAGTCCCCTAACAGAAGAAATCTTTCGATAACCTATTCTTGCCATTGGAGGCCTGTATTTCCTATTTAGCCTAACTTTGGACTGAAGTCCGCTTGGCTTTCTCCAGCTAGACCTTGCCAGTCTCTTGTACCTGTACCATTCTTGCCTTCTGAAAGCCGGTTGCTTCTTCTTCTGCTTTGCTCTGAAAGACAGGGCCGCGATAGTTTCCTCATCTAAGACTGGCTTTTGTCTTGCAGTGTGAAGATCGTCCCAGTCGTCTTCTTCATCGAAGAAATCGTCTTCAAAGTCATCGTCATCTGTAGATTCGGAATCATCCTGCGAGATGGACTGATCATCATGGACAACCTCTGATTCTGGGATATCCGCCGAATCTTCCTGTACAGAGGAACTCTCAGAAAGTCTCGCTATTAGCTCTGATTTTTTACCTCCGACCTTTAGCCCCTTCTCCCTTAGTAGTTCCTTCAACTCAGGAACGGTCATTGTTTCGAATTCATCAGTCATTTTATGCCCCCTTTGAAACTATGTAGACGCCGTCTTGGAAAACTCTTCTGTCCCTCTTACGAATCTTGCATGCGCGTTCAATATTTGCTGCAGTCTGGCCAACTTTTTCCCTATCGGCCCCCTTGACGGTCACATCGGTCTTATTTTCGACCTTGACCTCAACATCCGAAGGACTCCAGGGGAGCTTAGCAACCCTAGGGACCTTCTCGCCGAAGAGATTGGCGATTACCATCTTATTCCCCTCAACCTTCAAAGTCATGGGGAAGTGACTGTAAACAGCTTGGAGTTTGTACTCAAATCCTTCTTCGACTCCCTTGACCATATTCCTTAGATGTGCTGCCCACGTACCAGCTATGGCCTTGTCAGCCCTACGTGGAAGATCACAAGTGACTTGGATACTTGATGCAGAGCTACTTACTGAGACCTTTGGGTGTCTGAACTCGCGAGCGATAGTTTTACCCTCGTTGGAAATCGTGATGATGTTGCTATCGATACTTACGTTCGATCCTTCTGATAATTTGATGTCATGGATAATCTGGTCTAACTTTGGCATGAATATCAACTCCTCAGAAAATGTATGCTAGAAGGCGTCCTCCGACACGCTCCTCCTTTGCAGCATAGTGATCCATTATGCCTTGATTTGTTGTCACGATTAGTAGGCCAAAATCTCTGGCTGGAAGATATCTTGACTCCCACTTATCAAAGTCAGCCCTCTTGACGGAATGGCGTGGCTTGATTACCCCACACCTGTTTATTGCTCCTATTAGCTCGACTCTGAATGATCCAGCTCTTCCGTCTTCGATTCGCTCGAACTCTCCCACATATCCAGATCTCTGCATGATTTGCAACATCTGCCCTAGTAGTTTGCTTGCTGGTTTCACTGAAACCTCGTAATGTCCTGCCTGCTCCGCATTGAAAATACGGGTGAAAGCGTCGTTAAGTGGGTCATACTGCATTTTTTCACCTCATGAATACTTCTTGAATCCTATTTCCGGGGCCGTGTCTCTGAAGCATTGTCTGCAGAGCCTGAGGCCGTGACGACGAATCATGCCTCTCTTTCTGCCGCAACGTCTGCATCCGACTGATCTACCGATCTTCTCACCGTGATCTCTTGCCATGTTATTCTTCCTCCCCGTATCCTACTATTTTGAGATTATAACTTTTTGAGAACCATGACCTGGACTCTTCAGGACCTACTCGGTGGCTAGCAGAGACCCTTCGTGATCTCTTTCTTCTCCTTGAAACTCTGTGCCCGGGCCTCTCTAGTACCACATTTACATCCATACCGAAGATACCGACATCAGGATCGTATTTCTGACCAGGGAAATCTGTGTAATCAGAGATTCCGAATGACAGATTTCCAGAAGTATCGAAATTATATGTCGGCAGTGTGTGCTGACGAACCCAGAACGCATCTTTGAGGAATGCTTGGATGGTTTCTTCGTCCCTGATAGTGACCTTGCATCCTATTGGGGCTCCCTTTCTGGTTCCAAGATCACGATTGGTACTGGTAGATAGCGTCCTGACCGGAACCATTCCGGTTACCATCTCTAGAGCTTTCTCCGCTAACTGTAGCCTCTGTCCGCCCTCGCCGACACCGATGTTTACGGTAACCTTGGTTATCCTAGGGGCGCGCATTGGATTTACTAACTGACTCATGAGTCACCCTCCGTTGGGATATCTGATTCACTGGTGATGACGAAAACATAGTCTGATATTGTCCCGAAGTCATCAAACTGGACCTCATTGGCCTTTGATGACCTCTTGATGTCACTGCTCCTTACAGTGGCGAACTCTCCGATATGGTTCCCCCCAGTAAGGTATGCCATTGATCCCTCTTCGAACTTAAGGTGGGACTTAACCTCTTGATCTGGCAGAGATATGACTAGAGAATCCCCCGTCTTGTATTCGGGGTTCTCATTGAACAGCATATTTCTACCATCATGGAGGTGAACTTGCGTCCTTGCTCCCTTAATGGTGGTTTTTCCCATTACTCTACAAATCTTGGTAGACGATTCCTTGGCTGGTATCATCCTGTATCTTAGCTTTCCATTGACATCTAGGACGCATCTGTAACTAACCTCGCCTACTGTGAGTACATCCATTAGCCCTACTCCTCTTCCGATGTCGGTTTCGATGCCCCCATCGACCATCACCTGCTTTGAATGCAGTATCTTCTTGGCCTCACGTCGATTCTGGGCAACGCCGAGAATATCTCTTAGAATAACTCCCATGGGCATGCACAGATCAAGGGGATGGCCGCAGGGGTTTGGCTTCTGAATCCATACTGACGACTTTCTTGGAAGCGGCCAGCTCCTTGGCATGGTGAGTCTCTTCATGTGACTGCTGCTCATTCTGAGGCACCCCCACTTGTTCTCTCAATGAGTCTCTTGAGCCTGAGTGTGTCTCCCTCAAACAGCTTGGTAACTACTACGTTTGAAGGGCGAATAGGAACAGCTTCCTCTTTTCCATCGGCCGTAGGCATTGTAAGTCCATCGACAAAGATCATCCCACTGTCGGTATCTACTCTAGCTATTTTGGCAGATATTCCAGCCCTTCCCCTTGGTTGGCCGAGCCTTTTTCCCCTTGTGTCTGATTTGACACTGTTTGGATGGCCAAAGTCGCCTCTGACAATCTCTATCTCATCACCTACTCTGACAGTAACAGTTCTGATATTGATTAAATCTGGATCATCGGTGACTAACCTAGCCCTCATTCTCTTCCTCTTAACGTGCGTAGGTGCGTCGGATTGACTGAGACGCTGTTTACCTGCCTTACTACTTCTTGTCATCTTCACACCTCTCTACACTATCTGTTTCGCAGTTGCGGCTATCCTTGGCCATCTCTCGGCCGCCTCTCTGCTCACTGGCCCCTTGATATCAGAGCCCTGGACTTCACCTCGTTCATTAGTGATAACACAGGCATTATCCTCAAACTGGACCCATGTTCCATCTACTCTTCTGAACGGCCTAGCCTGTCTGATAACTACTGCATTAAACATCTGTCTGCGAGTCTCTGGAGTTCCTCTCTTCACAGTGACTTTTGTCATGTCACCAACACCAGCGGCAGGATATCTCCTAGCCACTCCTCCCTTATTGAGGACAGTGATTAGTTGGACAACCTTTGCACCAGTATTATCTGAGCACTCTAGCTTAGCCATCGAGGGGAGTGCCTTCGTGACCCTGCCAGGAATTCCCTTCATACTTAGGCCTCCTTCTCTATGACACAGAAATTAACTGTCTTAGACAGGGGCCTGCACTCCATGATTCGGACCCTATCGCCAACCTCGACTCCTCCGATACACGATGGTAGATGAGCGGAGTACCTCCTTGTTCTCTTCTCATACCTCTCATACTTTTTCATGTACCTGGTGATTTCTCTTTCAACAACTATTGATCCTGCCATACCAGTAGTGGAAACAGATCCTTCGATGATTTGTCCCCTGACCTTTAGACTTCCATAGAATGGACAGTTAACGTCCCCGTCCCATTCTCCTGCGGGAGTAGCCACATCAACTCCGATATCTCTGATTCCGGTCATCTAGTATCTCCTCCCAATTCTATCCTCTGCCCTCTGAGTGACCCTTCTGCCATTAATGGCCTCTCCAGAGTCAATAGTGAATGTGATTACGTTCTTTGCCAGAGTCATATCACCTGACTCAGTACGTACTAATATTGTCTTCTTGGTCTCATCAAGAACTGTTCCCGTTACGCCTACGAGAGTTGGGTCATCTGAGTCGATAACTGTCAAGTTATGGGAAATCCAAGGAAGATTAATTGCGCTAGACATCATCTTACCTCCACCTTGTACCCATTCTGTTCCAAAACCTTGGCGGCTCTCTTCTTGTGATCCCCCTGAAGCTCTATTGTACGATCTTTGACTGTCCCGCCACTTGCGCACGCTCCTTTGAGAATCTTGGCTAACTGTCCCAAATCTATTGCCGAGTCGTCTATCCCCTCGACAATAGTCACCATTTTCCCATATCTTCTGCGAACTACTGAGATGACTGCCTTCTGCTGCTCTTTGGCGATCTCCTGGCATATGCACACCTCTTGAGGAAGGCCACATGTATTGCATATCCCAGATATCTACTCACCTCCTTTAGTTTCTTGGTTGATCTTTGTGAGTATTCTGGCTATGCTCCTTCTAGTCTGCTTGTAAGAGCCTGAGTTTGATGACGAGCCGCCCAGAGCTTGCTGTGCCCTTAATTGTAAAAGCTCGTCCTTCAAATCGTCCAATGTTCTCATGAGCTGCTCTGAGCTCATCGTTTCGATGTCCCTAGGGCTGACGTGAGACATTCACTCCTCCTCCTTGGTGGGATCTGATTCTATCTCTGCCATCTTTTCTAGAGCGGAATCAATCACTTCCTCTGTTCCGGTGACAGGTTCGGAAGATTCTTCTGCTAATGGTTCTTCATCCTCTGGAATGATATATGCAACATCCTCCAGAGGGGGCAGTCCTACTTCGTGCCTGTCTAGAATGGTGACTTCATGAGGTAGCTTGACACCTGGCCTCATGATTCTTACTGAGCACCCAACAGTACCGAGTTTCTTTACTGCTACAGAGTATCCAACATCCATGAACTGTAGAGCGGTTTCTCCACAGAACTTGATATGCCCCTGCTGGAACTTTTCGACCCTGTGCCTCGCTCCCGTTATCTTTCCACTTAGCGTAACTAGGGTCCCTCTTGCGCCGGCATCCATGATACTCTGTGCAGTACTATGGCCTGCTCTGCGGAAGAACCATCCTCTCTCTAATGAGCTGGCCATTCTACTTGCCATAACTTGGGCGTTCAGTCGCGGCTCTGTAATCTCCTCGACCTCGAGTTTTGGCTCTTGTAGTTTGAAATCGTACTTCAGACGTGTTTCCAGCTCCCGAATTACCTTACCCTTTCTTCCGATTACCCGGCCGACCTGCTCGGCTTGCAGGGTTACTTTAGTTCCCTCCGGGGTCCTCTGGAAGTGGAGGCCTCCGAAACCTGCTCTTTCGGTCTCTCTAAGCAGATACTCTCTGACTAGTTGCCTCTCTACATTTCTATGGATAAAAGTCCTAACTGTATTTTGGGACATCAGAAATCATCTCCTTCATCTTCGTCTCCGAAATACTCCAAAAATATCTCGAGATTAACTTGATAGTGGTTCTTGGGAGTTGCACGACCCTGCGCTCTTGGCCTCCAGTGCCTGGCTATTTGGCCCCTATGCGCCGCTAGATGTGTAATGGTCATATCTTCAGGATCGATAGTATCAAATCTCTGTCTGGCATTCTCCATTGCACTATTAATCAGCTTGATGAATTCCTTTGACGCTTTGTTTGGGTACTTTCCTGGACCCATCTTACCTTTCCTGTGTCCAGCCATGGTATTTCCGCCTCTGCCTCTCCTTGATCTCCTGACGTACGGTATTGCTCTCTTCTTTGCTATGACGTCCTCGAGGTATGAAATTGCATCAGATGCGTTCATTCCACGGAGGGCCTTGGCTATGTGATAGCAGTGCTTGTGATGCATATCGATATTTACGGCCCTAGCAGTAACAAGATTTGATCCCTCGAGCAGTTGGGTATATCCGCTCTGTGAGTTACCTGTTCTCCTACTCATATTTTCACCTACTTCAATGCTACATGCGTCGAGGATCTAGTGGCTCCCACACCTGGTCCAGTGTGCGTAACCGACTTCCTCGTTATCGCGAATTCACCTAGAGAATGCCCAATCATCTCGGGCACTACCTCAATATTGACGAATTCTCTGCCGTTGTGTACTCCAATTTTCTTTCCCACCATCTCAGGCAGAATATACAAGCCTCTACAATGAGTCTTGATAGTGCCCTTTCCATCACTGGATCTAATTTTTTCTAGAAGTTTCTCAGATTCTGGGTTCAGCCCCTCGTACATCCTTACAATGGATCTCTTTGCCCTGGATGGCATTAGGGAAGCTATGCTGATGGCCTCAAAGTCATCTTCAGGAGGCATCAGTGGCATTTCAAGGAGCTGATCAAGAGTGTAGCCCCTCCAGAGGAATTCCTTCTTCCTCCTCTCACTGATCTTGGACCTCCTCTTTCTCGCTTGCCTTCTAGCGAGTTTTGGGGACCTGAATGACTTCTTGGAACGACGTGCCATATCACTCGACCTCCTGTTGCCTTACTCTTCCACGCCCTGTTCTGCGGGGCGCGATATTTCCTACCTTCTTACCAGGAGGGGTATTTCTACTGACTGAGTTAGGACCATGAACAGCTTGATGGTTCCCTCCTCCGTGGGGGTGATCTACTGGATTCATCGCTACACCAGATACAGTTGGGTATAGTTTTCCTCTGGCCTTGGCCCTGTAATGAGCGGCGCCGGCCTTCATAAGTGGCTTTTCTGTTCTGCCGTGCCCTCCAAGCACGCCAATAGTGGCCCTGCAAGTAGACAGCAGTTCCTTGATTCTTCCACTGGGCAACCTGACTCTTACTTTATCTCCAGTTCTGCTCTCAACAGTTGCTGAATTTCCACCGGATCTGGCGAATTTACCACCATCGCCTGGCCTTGATTCAACATTGGATACTGGCGTCCCTTCAGGGATACTTCCAAGAATTGTAACATTGCCTGGCCTTAGCTCGACATTTTCGCCGAATGAAACTGGTTGACCAATCGAGGTTCCTTCTGGAGCGGCCATGTGTCCTTCCGTTCCATCTTCGAACTTGATTTTGGCGAGAGGGGCCGTATGAGCTGGACTGTGAATTAGTCCGACTACCTCCCCAATCTTGTCCTTAACCCTAGGAAGGACATTCGCCGCAGGGAATCGGTGGCTGGAGACCTTGTTCTTAGGACTCGAACCTCGGCGTTGTGAACGTGTTCGCTTACCCATAATATCACCTCATCAGAACGCACCCAGCTTGAGTGCGGCCTCCTCTGCATCGTAACCTTCGGCGAGACGCACGGAAGCGTGCTTGCCAGTAATCGTAATTCTAGTGTTAACTTTAGCTACTTTGACATCAAACAGTTCTTCTACTGCCATTTTAATTTGGGCCTTAGTAGAATCCCTGTGGACAATGAACTCTATTCTGTTGTTATTCTGAAGGAAACCTATGTCAGGATCGGATACCCTTCTGGCTTCGAGAGTCTTCTCGGTAATCCATGGCATCAGGATAATTTCAAATGGATCCGTCATAATAAATCACCTCATTGCCTCTATTGCTTGCTTGGTCCAAACAGTTAGTCTCCCTGGATCTCCGCCGGGAGCTAAATCTTCTGCGCATAGATCCTTGGCAACAACTACGTCCACTCCGGGGACATTGGAAGCGGCCTTGTGCAGGCCATCCCTATTGGAGACGACGAGAAGGATAGACTTCGGTGTTCTCGTCTTCCTTCCCCTCATAGTGCCCTTTCCGGCTCTTATGGATTTTCCAGACTTGGCCCTAGTCAAATCTGCACCAAGGCCCATTCCATCCATCATTGCGATAAACTTCCTTGTAGCGTACTGTAGAGGGATAGATTCGACATCATACTTCTCATCTGACCCCTGTCTTGATTCGGTGTAACCATCGATGATTATCGGGAAGTTAGTACCTTCATCGAATCTATGACCTCTTGCTGAGACCATTATTGGATCGGCGGAGGCTGCTATTGCAGAGTCCCTTGCGGCATTCCTCTGCTTGGAGTTTAGTTTCTGTGACCAATCTTTGTCCACCTTAGGACCGTGAGCACGGCGTCCACCACGTGTGTGTGGATTTTGTGCCCCAGTCCTTTGGCCGGTCTTCCTCATGATTCTAGAAACTCCTCTTCCCTTGCCCCACCATTCGACCGAGTGTTTCATTCCTGGTTGGGGGGCTTTCTTTCCATCATGCTCCCTGTGCCCATATGGCTGACGGCGATTTGCCCTAGATGAATGGACCGCAGAACGAATGAGATCTATCCGGATATCGGATGAGAAAACATCTGGTAGGCTGACAGCCTTTCCTTGTTTGGCCTCTACAGAGAAAGACTCTGCTAGTAACCCGGCATCCAGTTCCTCCTGTTCGACGGAGTTGACCAAATCGTAGACCTTTACCTTCAACTTCAGACCCCCTGTTTACTCGATGTACTGACATAAGTCAATATGACTTCTTGACTATCTGATCTGGGCCTTATTGGGTCCCTGAATCTGAGCATCCTCTTAGATGGCCCGGGAAGGCTTCCCTGAAACAACATGTATGGGTTAGTGACCTCGCCATAATTTAGGAAACCGCCAGCAGGAGTTATTTCCGACTCCCCGGGATTGGAAATTCTAAGTATTCTCTTATTGAGTTCGGTTCTTTGGTGATACCCCACCTGTCCTGCCTGAGGAACCGTCTTCCTAACGTATCCAGTACCGAAGTCACCCAGGTTACCAGCTTGTCGTCTCCTCTTACTATTCTTGTGACTTAGGAGTTTCACACCCCATCTCTTGACTGCTCCCTGCCATCCCTTGCCCTTGGTAACACCAACGACATCTACATCTTGACCGGACTGCCAAACATCAGCTACTGATATTTCTCCCCCTAACCTCTCGGATGCCCAATCGAGCTTGGCGGAGTTGTCACTTCCAGTGAGGCCTACTTCCATTATTTCTGGAGTCTTTCCCGGGACACTCTTAACCAGAGAAGGCTGAGTGGCCACTATTAGTCTAACTTCACACAAGTCTTGGTCCTTTAACGATTCGAGAGCACCCTCGGCAGATCCGCTTCTTGATGGAATTCTGCCCCCTCTCTTGGTTGGTTTCCTACCTTGCTCTGCATCTCTTTCGCCACGGGTCTGGTTAGCAAGCCTTGGCATTAATCCATCTGGACTTGAATCTGATAGATCCGTCCAAGCCTCACCAGCTGTTTGCATACCATAAGGAGTCATCTTGTATCCCCTAACTGCCAGAACAGTCATTGGGGGCGCCTCCACAACAGTTACTGCCTTTCGGACCTCTTGTCCGGCGGAAGTAGAGTTAGGATTAGTGTCTCTCATCAACACGTGAGTCATTCCAGCTTTCCAGCCTGCGAAACCAAGTACTCTGATGTCGGAGTCGGAATTTTCAGGCCATGCTTGGATTCTACCAAACTTTCTGAGTGCCCTCTTGCGAGGGCTAAAGCCCATGCTACCTCGGCGGGGTCTACTCTTGTCGGCCATTCTAATCCTCCATTGTAATTACCGGAATATTGCCGTAAACGGCCTTTTCCCGGGCCAACCACGCCAAGGAGGCACCGTGACACCATGCCAGCTTTCCGAGTGGTCGGCTGGTTCTGAGGTTGCTTTTGCAGAGCCTTCAGGTGTCTGGTACCCCACGTAGTGAGCAGCCTTCCGACAAACATGCCATATATGAACGAATCGGGATAGCAAAAACAAGACTACTCCTAACTATCTCACTGAAACTATTTTCAACCTCTGCGATAACAGGAGTATCCGTGTCACCCTATGTGAGCCATGCTTCGCTCAACGAAGGGGTCGTTGAGGCGAGGGCTTACCAGTTAGAGGCAGTAGATGAAGCACTGACTTGTTCGATGCTCTTGGTAATGCCCACGGCGGCAGGCAAGACCGCGGTGATATGGATGGCTATTGCTGAGAAGCTCGCGGAAGGAGTTGGCAGAGTGATGATGATTGCTCCAACGGTAGGTCTGGTTGATCAACACCTCAGGGCAATAGAGGAAATATTCTCATCTGAGCTGAAGCCTGCTTCGATTACTGGTCAAATTCCTCCTTCTAAGAGAGTCAGTCTTTGGGAATCGTCAAGGCTTATCATAGCGACTCCCAAGGTGGTTGTTAATGATTTCAAAAATGATGTTTTGAAACTTTCAGAGTTCTCACTTCTGGTTGTTGATGAAGCCCATCACTGTACAGGGGAGCATGCAATGGCCTTGGTTTGTGATTCTTATATTTCTTCAAGTAGCTCGCCCCATATCCTAGGAGTGACGGCCAGCCCAGGCCATAGGCCGGATACTGTGAGAGAAATTTGCTCTAGAACTGGTGCGAGTAGAATACACATTAGAAATTCTGACGAGGAGATGCTGAAGGGATATCTTTCAGAGTTAGAAATAAGAGAGATTTCTGTGAGAGTTCCCGATGAGATGAGGGATCTGGCTCAACCTTTCGTCATCTGGCAGCAGGGTATCGTGGATAGGCAGAGGAGGCTTGGCAGATACATTTTACCCGGGATGGTGAGCTTTGCTGGACTATCCAGCGCAATGGACAGATCAAAGTCTGCAATTGGCAGGGGCGAGGTCAGCGGGTACCAGTCAGTCTCTCAGATTGCTGTTGCTATGAGATTACATCATCTAATCAACTGTCTAATGAGTCAGGGAGTATCTGCATCTAGGGAGTACTTGGATAGATTGGAGAATGGAGATGACTCGAGTAAAAAATCGGTCAGAGATTTTCTTAGAGACCCAAGAGTAAGAGACCTCCTGGGCAAGCTAGAAGGGATGGATGAGATACACTCAAAAATCGGTGCTGTGAGGAGGATGATAAGAGAGAGGCTACGCAGGGATTCGAGTAGTAGAGTTATTGTTTTCGCTAATTACAGAGATACTATATCGTCCTTGGAGGCCTCACTAGATGGTCTTGAAAATGTGAAAGCAGTTCGTTTTGTCGGACAATCATCGAGAGGAGGAAGGCAGGGCCTTTCTCCAAAGAATCAGGTCGGCGTTCTAGAGGAGTTTAGGAGTGGTAGTGCGAATGTCCTTCTGGCCACATCTATAGGAGAGGAAGGGCTCGATATCCCCTCTGCTGATCTGGTAATATTTTATGAGCCCGTTTCAAGCGAAATACGTACTATACAGAGAAGAGGGAGAACTGGGAGGAGGCGTCTTGGAGAAGTCATTGTTCTAATTGCCGAGGGAACTAGGGATGAAGGGGCGAAGGCGGCCGCTGTAAGAAGAGAAGAAAATATGCAGAGGGCAGTCTATCGAGTTAGGAGAGGCCTTCCTAGAGTGCATCACTCAGATTTATCAAATCTCGGTAGCTTTGTGGTTAGTGATGGAGGTAGCGAGCTATCGGCCAGTGAATTTGTAATCTTCGAAAGAGAAAGGAGAAGGCGTCAAATTTCCGAAACTGATTCAACTTCTGCTCAAGTTGACGGCGTATCGAGTAAAAATCTGCCATCAGACAAAATAAGGCCACGTGGCCAGTATGGCCTAGATGATTTCTAAGGCCATTAGTCCCCTATTACGGCTATTCGGGTTCTTAATTGTGCAAACCTAGTATTGTGATTACCGAAGGCGAAAGAGAGTAGCTCGGTCAGGTGTATAACTGGGATGTTTGTAATGATTCCAGTAGCCCTAGATGCCTTTCCCTGATATATATCAAGTATTGAATGGGAGAGATTGCAGGCACTCACGATAATATCGGCTCCCTCTTCCTTGGCCTCGGAGATTACAGCCGCGGATTGCCTTAGGACGGTTGGCTCCTCGGAGAAAATTCCAGGGGCGCCGACACTCAGAACTCTCCCCTCCCAGTCAATTGGCTTCCCTCCAAGCGATTTTATCAATTGCTCAAAGTAATCTGGATCATTTACGCTATCTCCTCCGCACGCGCCTTCCATTTGGAAGTAAGGACTGTAGTAGGCGGCAACTCGGAAGTCAAACTTATTGACAGCTAATTTTTCCACCTTATCAAGTCCTATTTCATCAACTAAGACGTGTAGAAGGTGGTGAACCTCTGTATCTCCAGAAAATTCCATACCGCACGTTTTCGTTAGGACGTCGTTGATCTCCTTCATCAGAATATGATCGGAACGTAGCTTTTTTAGATCCTGTTTCAAGTTTCCAGCTGTCGCGGCGCAAGGAGTAAGGATATCTAGGCCATGCGACTCTGCCATTGCGAATGTCCTGGCATTCAGTGCTAACTGTAGTCTTTGGTTAGCTTGCTTGATTATTCCAGCTCCACAGGATGTGGCACCCTCCAACAGAGTTAGCTCAAGACCGAGATTTCTCGCCACTGCATCCATGGTATCTGCTACTTCTGGCGAGCCACTATGGGCAGCATTGCCTGGATGGTAAGCGTATTTCAGAGGCATCAGAACCTACCATCCATTTCATTGTAGATGGCTACAACCTGATGATGATTGACTACGGAGGAATTAAACTGTCTCGGCATTTTTCCTATTCCCGCAGGTGGAGCTACCATTCCCAGTAAATTATTGAGGATATTTCCCCCAGTTCTGGTGAATCCAAGGACCATTCTCGCGGTAACTCCTGAGAATAGATTACCAAGGAGGCCAATTGGACCCAGTACTTGCCTGTAGAGAACTGTATCGTTTACCTTTCCGCTACTCTTCACTGTCCAGCAGTACCACCATACATGCTTACCCAGCTTGCCATTGAAGGAGTCGTTCTCGATCGCACTAGTCCTTGCCTCCAGTAGACCCTCTGGTACTGATTTTGAGTATCCATCTCTCCTGAAAATAGGAGCCAGGTCGGTTTCTGCTTTGATGCCGTTGCTTGAACCCAAAATTGAGTCTAGTTCAGTCATCCTCTCGGGAGCTGTCCTTGGATCATTACGCCTAGCCCATGTGCTCGCAAGAACAGCTGGCCCGAGGAATCCATTTGCATACGGGACGGCATCAGAACTCGAGTGAAGAAGGGGTGCGCTATCATAGTCGGCAAGAGAGTGGATCCTGAGTGCTGTAGATTGGCCCATAGAACCAATGACTCCTTGGGGGGTCTGAATTCCCTCTCTAGTAGCGGCCACCATCCATGGCTTGGAAGATTCTCTCTTTCTTTCCAGCGCCCAGTGATCGACTATTAGATCCCTGATGACTTCAGATCCCGGGATTGGATCTATCCTTAGCTTCAATGAGTCCTCCCTAGATGTTACTATGCTATCGATTCTAACTCTTCCCGGCAATAGGAGTCTCCCATTGACTGTGATCGCTGTTGTTGGATCGTCATCATTGCCGTCCCTGAAGGCTAATGAGCCGTCATGGCCTTCTTTGATGGCTCTTAAGGCCTCTAAGACAGAAAGATGACCTGGAATCGAGCATGCCCATGAGTCCCTCCCAGTGGCATTATCTGACGGGTCGAATCTGAATATAGAAATCTCTACTTGGATTGACTCGGCTTCAATCACTGGAACTGTGAAGCCATCTTCTCCTCCCGCCCCAGCTGAAGACCCACTGGCGAACTGTGCAATATCTTCGACCATATGCTCGAAGAACTGCCCAGTACTGTCAACAGCGGCGAGAGCAGGAAGGGCCTTGAGAGTCCATTCGGATGCTGGAGCATCGTAATCGACATCGCAATCTATACGTTCGACTATTCTTGTAGCGCCCAGCTTTTCGAATAGTCCATCCCATTCCTTCCCGGATTCACAAAATAATTCATAGCTTGTGTCGCCGAGAGCGCAAACTGCGAAATGGGTGCCTTCGAGTCTAGCAGCCGCACTGGAGTTCGCGAATTTCCAGAGTTCCTCTGCATTGTCTGGTTGTTCTCCTTCTCCCCATGTTGAGCAGACGATAATCACTCTCTTTTTGGAGGATAGAGAATTGAAATCAAACCCATCCATGTCGTGAACATTACCCTCCAAGCCATAAGACCTGGCGACCTTTACTATCTTTGAAGCCAGTCCCTCGGCATTTCCTGACTGAGAACCGAATAGGACATCTAGAGACCTATCTCCAGAATTTAGGAAGTCTTCCAGCCCTCCTTCTGCAGAAGTAGTATCTTCGGACATACAATCACCCACCAGCCGTAGGCTGGATAATGTTTCCAGTAGACGCCGATTATTGAATATGATGCTTCGGACTTCTCGAAAGAGCTGCTTAGATATTGGATATACGGCCTACATGTCCAATCCGTCGAATTCGCCTGCTCCTCCGGGAGAAGCCCCCCTGCTGGAGATGACATCATCTATCCTTAGTATCATAACTGCAGTCTCAGATGCACTCTGAATAGCCTGTTCTACTACCCTACTTGGCTCGAGGACCTGAGACTTACTCATATCAGCGACCCCTCCCTCGTAAACGTTAACACCGAAGTGGCTTTTTCCTTCCGAATGAGCTTTTCTGAGATCTATTATGGTATTAACTGGATCCAGCCCAGCATTTTCTGATAGGGTTCTGGGAATTACTTCAAGAGCCCCGGCGAAGGCCTCTACTGCCATCTGTTCTCTTCCGCCTATTCTTTCAGCATATGACCTGAGATCTCTACTAATTGCTGCTAAAACTGAGCCCCCGCCAGTCAATACTGACCCATCTTCATGTGCCACCGCTACAACTCCGACTGCATCGTCGAATGCTCTCTTTATCTCATCGACAACGTGCTCGGTCCCACCTCTGATCAGCACTGATACGCTCTTGGCTTCGGGACATCCTTCAATAAATACCATATCAGAGTCGCCAATCTTCTTCTCCTCGACATTTGCCGCTGCTCCTAAATCATCTGAGGTCAAATCATCAATGTTAGTCACAATCCTTGCCCCTGTAGCCTTTGAGAGAGCCCCCATATCGCTCTTCTTGGCCCTTCTAATAGCAAAAATTCCTTTCTTGGACATATAATGCTGAGCAAGATCATCTATACCTTTCTGACAAATTACAGTGTTCGCACCTACGGACTGGAACTTCTCAACTAGTGATTTGAGATATTGTTCTTCTTCATCAAGGAATTGCGAAAGCATGTTAGGATCGGTAATCTGTATCTTTGCATCTACCTCTGTCTTCTTGACCTCTATGGCTGAATTAATTAGTGCTATTTTGGCCTCTGAAACAGATTTTGGCATTCCACTGTGGACTCTCTCCTTATCCAACACGATTCCATCGATTAAGGCGCTGTCCCTAATTGAGCCACCTTGCTTCTTCTGAATTTTGATATCATCGACATCAACCATATTTCCTTCTGAGTCCGACTGAGTCACAGCAATAACCGCCGCAACGCTAATGTCGGAAAGGAAATCTTTGACAGCCCCAGCGCTTTTTCCGGTCAAGGCAGTCTTAGCCACTTCTTTGAGAATTTTCTCATCTACTTTCAGAGCATGAGACTCAATCAGATCAGAAGCCTTCTCTGAGGCCAGCCTGAATCCCTCGCAAATTACAGTCGGATGAACATTCTGATCAATTAGGTCCTCGCTTCTCTTGAGAAGTTCTCCTGCGATGACTACTGCACTAGTTGTACCATCATAGCAATGCTGTTCCTGAGTTTTTGCAATTTCTATGATCATCTTGGCGGCTGGATGCTCTATGTCCATTTCCTTGAGAATTGTGGCGCCATCATTCGTAATCACAACATCCCCCATGCTGTCAACAAGCATCTTGTCCATGCCCTTGGGCCCTAACGTTGACCTCACTGCATCGGCGACTGCCTTAGCAGCGGCAATATTGTTACTCTGAGCGGACTTGCCACTAGTTCTCTCAGTACCCTCTTTTAATATGAAAATTGGTTGCTGTCCGCCATACATCTGCTTAGTCTCCTTATTCCTAGGGACTGCCCACCTAAGGGGGGGTCATAAGGGCTCGCACTGGCCTAACCAGTGGTTTTCTGTCACTTGTCGTTTTGTTGGTCCAGCCAGCTCTTGCCGTAGTGGGCCCATTGCTCCATTGTCCACCCCTCGGGAAGTCCGGTTTCGGGAATTGGCGGTGTCTCGACTGAATTACTCTCAGGCCCCTCTCCGGGAGTCTCCACAGGAGTCTCCTCAGCTTCCTGTTTCACAGTAATAGGAGGGGGAGACTGTTCAAAAATTTCCTTAGTGCCGCCATACATTGAGTTAGCGATCTCGTCGGAAGAAGGCAAGGGAGGAGTACTGGGGAGACTTCCATAAGTCCACTCACTACCCGTGACGGACATCTCATAGTCGTTGAGGGACGTAATCTCTTCAAGAGGGCCCGTGGCAGACCTCATTGTCCTTAGCGTTACTACAAGTATTGCCACCACTGCTACCACGCCTGCTAACAAAAAGAGAATGTTTCCTCCAAGCCACGCCGCTTCTTCTGGTGTTGTTCCCTCATCTATGGGAACAGGTCTGAGAAGGGTTATCATGACTGTTCTGGATATCTTATCTATATCGGAATCCACATCCAGAGTCAGTTCAAAGGTCATTGAGTTCTCCGCAAGCGAGTCCAGGTTTTCATCAGTGACCTCGAGAGTGACAACAATCAGCCTAGTCGTATTGACATCCAAAACGAAATCCCTATCTTCTTGCTCGATTCTAGCATTGACTATGTTGAAGAAAAGATCTGAGTCCCTATCGACATCGGTTCTAATCAGTTGGGCATCAGTGGGATGATCGTTCTTTACAGAGAATGTGAGTTCGATGTCATTATCTTGCTCTGAAATTGTAACATCATTAGGAGGCAGGAGAACAATCCAACCCTGGTCGCCCACGTGAAATTCAGCTATACCTGTCCCAGATACAGAGGGAGACCCAGAAGGGGAGGCTTTGCTAGTGGCTATCATTGAAATTGTCCTATCCCCGAAAGCGTCGTCACCGAATGAGTAGGTTACAGTGACATTGTATGAGCCTCCAGAAGCAATGAATGGGGTCCTAAGTCCCTTTGAGTCGGAAACTAGGTTCATGGCCTCAGTTGAAACATCGGAAAGATGGTCGAAGTCGATATAGAAAGCGTCGTCGATATTCCCATTATTCGTCACTTCCCAGTTTACAGTTCTTGGTGCATCTCCGCCCCTGAATACCTCTTGAAGCATGTCCAGATTTTCAACTTCAACAAGGTGAGTCTCTGGAATTGTCAGGTACACCCTCTTGGTCTGTTCAAACGTTGGATCCGATACACTTCTAGCAATTATCTTGATCTCATATGTCTCTGGCTCTAGACCATAGGGCATTGGGAGCATTAGGAAGAAAGTTGAGTCTCCTCCGAACGGAGTAATTCCCAAGGTCCTATCCGTATTCAGGGATGCCCCAAGTCTCCAATTAGCGTCCAAGTAGAGGTCGAAAGCCTCTTCTGAATTACCATTGTTAACCAGTAGCACCTCTATCGACCTGAAAACCCCATCTGCTGGTGCCTCGAACTGTGTTACGAACGGCATCACCTCGATATCGTACATAACTGGAACTTCTATCTCGATCATTGGCGTGGACATGAATTGCGCGGGAGCTCTTCCACTGGCAATAAGTGTGATTTGGTATATCCCCGGAGAAATTTGATCGGGAGTTAGAATCTTCGCAAACAGGTCTAGTTCCTCGTTAATTGATAGGTCTAGACTGGTCACCACAGCCCCTTCTGAATCATACCATTCGACATTTTCTGGGCCCCAATTTGTATCAGCAAAGGATGCCCCTAGGTTCCAAGTGGCTATTTGATTACCAGTATTCTTGAACTTCATTGGAATTGTGGCATTGGCTCCCGGGAGGATGGTAGCGTCGGGATAAGCTAGGGTCTCGGGCTCTAGCTTACAGGAATAAGCTGCTTGAACAGAGAGGGGGATCCCCCTTACTTCGGGGAGACCAAGGGTTGCCTTGGTTGAATTTGTGGTACCGTCATTGATATCGACATACCACATCATTTCCTGTACTATCGCCCCATCGGGAATCGTAATATTGAACCAAACGTCTGTGGTTTCTAGGGCCTTAACTACGTCTGTGACGACGAAGTTATCGTGATCCACGGGATTGTTTGAGTCTATTCTTATTGGGTATCCATACATCCAAGATTGGTTGGTTACCTCAGTGTAGAGCCTCAGGGTAACATCGACATATCCGTTATTGGTAATTCTACAGTGGAGAGACTCCACTTCCGCTGGAACCACTAAGTATGCATTAGGGAGGGGATCGTCACAATCGACGTCTACAGTGTACTGTGGGACTCTCTCTATGGCAAATATCAGGAACGAGTCGATTGCTATTCCCCCGGATGCTTGAGAGCTATCTGAATCGAATCTGAATGCGAGATTGTACTCCCCAGTTCGGTGCAACCCCGTCATATTCCAAACACTCATTGACCAGTCATAATCTATAGGCGAGAGTCCGGCGGATGTATAGTTGAAAGATTCAACCGATGAAGACGCATCGGCTTCAATACTCACAGAATCTCCAGGCCCCATCCCCCCCCATGCATACGTAACCATCTGCATAGAGAGATAGTCAAATCCCCTAAGGTTCATCTTGCAGAACCTTGAGCCATACTGTTCGGATAGTGAGAGATCCTGTATTCCATAGCCTAGTCCATGTCCGGGGTCATCGCAGTTCTCGAAAGGTGTAAACCAGCCCCACCAAAGTCTGTCGTGCCTGTTGCTGGCATAATCAGAATCCTCTCTAGCAACTCTCCAATGTTTATCGCCCTCAGCGGAATCATCAGAATCAATCATCCTCCAGTGACCATATGTATCTGGATCAGAAGATAGTGAGCCATCTGCCTCATAGCCTCCACCTACCCAGACCGGCTGGTTTGCGTAGGGCACATTTGGACAGTCGTTAGCACCGTCGCCGTCGGTATCGCCGCAGAATCCATTGTCCATGGAATCATGCCATATTGCCACGGGCATTAATCGAGTTAGCTGGTTATTGTCTTGGTTGTCATCCGCTAAGCCCCCATCAACCATACCCACAAGTTCGATCCCCCCCGTTAAGAGGCCTTGACCATCAAGTTCGCTGTGTGACATATTTGGAACCCACGTAATTTGTTGGACCACTGACTGTTGTCCCGACAATGTCATGTTAGATGTGAACTCATCTATCATGAAGCCGACTGGATGCCAAATCTGTAATGATGCTTCAGCATAAGCTGGCTGACTAGAAGTGCCTGCTTGAGTGAATGTGATCTCTATTTGTATTTCTAGGCCCCTGATAACATATTCCTGAATGCTACCGTCAGGTTGACTCCATTCCATGGCTTGATTGGAACCGGTTCCGAACTCTATTGATGTCACCTCGAAGTCTATCAAAGATGCCTTAGCTTGCACGAGTGACTCGTCATCCAAATCAAGCTGGTTACTGCTCGCATACAACGGAGCCATGGAGGTCACCAGTAACAATGAACAGAGTAGTAGGGGAGTGAGGACACGCATACTAACATAATTGGGGGCTTAGCTGCATGTATGAAGGTTGGGACATTGCGTTCAACTTGAGAATAAACTGAGTTGGGTCTCTTGATAACGTGGAATAAGCCGGTAGAATAGAGGCATACTTAGTGAAGAGCTTATGTTGGTTTACGCATGCGTTAATTCATGAGTGGGGATCAGTCACTAAAGAATAGGCTGACTCTGTCTCTTCTAGTTCTGTTGCAAGTCACGCTAATACCTATTTTCGGATTCTCTACCAGGTACCTTTTTGAAATCGATAGCAAAGGTTTCTCGGTCACGGTAAAGACGAATCTTATCGAATGGATAGTGGTTTCAGGAATATTGTATGGCCTTTTCTCACTCTTTCTAGCAATGGCTCTGGGTGGCTTCAGACCTTATTTTGTGATAAAAAGAGGAGGTTTGGCTTCTTTCCTAGGCCTCAGAACCAGGAGTGGGGATCCCGAGCTGGTCGATAGGTCGAGGCTGTCAGTCAGTTCTAGTCCATACGGGAAAATGGCGAGATTGGTGGACAAGAGAGTAAGTAGGGACGGATATGATTTGATTGCCGTACATGGGGGTCTGCAATTGATTGCTGTGCCCCTGCAGATCCTATTGATTGCCGTTCCACTAGCTATAATCGAAGGATTTCCAAGCTCCCTAATCAAACCAGGCACAGCTTTCGAACTTGGCATGGCTGGATATCTGGCTTCATTGTGGTTGGCAATGAAGATACAACCACTTATTTCCAATCATTTGGTAGGTTTCGCTTCTGTGCTGAGGACAGTAATATGGAGGTTCTCAATTTTTTCTTGGGTCCTCCCAATTGTCATATTCTGGTATGCGGCTAGAATGCTACTAGAGGCCTCATTGGGCTGGCTAGAACTGGACTATGCCGATTGGAATGATTTGCAGATTGATGCCATGGTTCTGAACTTAATCTCGCCTGATGCAGAAATACCAAAAAGTGCCGTGATAGATTTCCTGATAGCCATCTCAGTTCTTCCCTTGGCCACATTTACCTCGATTTCAGTGCTTGGTGGCTCTAATGGGGTGCCGGATTGGATGCTTGAACCAGAAGATCGTTTAGAAAATCTACAGATGGATTCACTGGAAGCACCTAAGTCTGAGGAAGGTGACGCTATTATCCCATCTCAAATAGACGAGGAGATATTTTCCACCCCTGATAACGGTCATGATGATTCGGAGGGGATAGCCCAAGGGGGAATGATAGATTTACCATTCGAATTATTCGGGAGCGATAGGGAAGACTAGGTCAGAGGTCTGGTTTAGAAGGTACCAACCTGATCCGATGACCATTCCGAACATTATTGGATTTGGACCGGACCCCAATAACTGAGAACTAGCAAAAATTAGAATTAAGAGGCAGAGGGATATTTCAGCCATAACCCCTCTAGATGTAAAAAGGGTAGGGATATACCAAGATATGATAACGGAAAACAGAAGGGTGGCTAATGAAATCAAGTTGAGCCCTCAGAAATCCCCACGTAGGCCTGCCAAGATTTTCTCTACCCTATCCATGCCTCTGGATATGTCCTCCCTAGAGATGGTGTATGCGAATCTAAGGTGACCCTCTCCCGCTGATCCGAAAGCCGTACCCGGCGAACAAAGAACTCCTCCTTCAAGTAAGGCCATAGCGACTTCTTCACTCGACATCCCAGGAACATCGACCCTAGGAAAAACATAGAAGGCTCCAGTCGGGATATTACAGGATACTCCTGGAATTGCATTCAACCTCTCACAAATTAGGTCTCTTCTCTCCTTGAATTCCTTGCACATTGACTCGGGATACTCTGGGGCCTTCTCCAAGGCCTCGAGAACCGCATGTTGCATGGCATCATTACTACATGCGGTGACATAATACTGCATTTTCGTCAATTGTGACATGGCTTCTTTGTCTGGTGACAAAAGATAACCTATCCTCCATCCAGTCATTGCGAAAGTCTTGGAGAATGATTGGACCATAATCACCTTGTCGTAGCCAGCCCCGATAAAAGAGACGTGTGGGGCATCGTAAACAATCCTGTCATAGACCTCGTCAGTAATTATCCAAAGGTCGTGCTTGACTGCAAACGCAACTAGCTCGTCTCTTTGCTCGGGATTGACGTTGCCCCCCGTTGGATTGCTGGGGAAGTTGTAAAGAATGGCTACTGTGGAGTCATCAACCCTCTTCTCCAAGTCGTCAATAGTTGGGACAAAGCCATTCTCGAATTTACAGGGGTAAAAATTTGGAGAGCCCCCGCATATCTCCACATCTGGCGGGTAGAGTGGGAAATATGGTTCGGGGATCAGCACATTATCCCCTGGATTGACCAACGCGAGGAATATGTCCAGAAGTCCGTTGGTCCCACTCATTGTGATGCAGATATTTGATTCGTCAAGTCCCGGCACTAGATGGTGCCAAAGTGATGCTATCTTTGCCCTCAGATCCGGATGTCCAGCAGTAGTGGTATACTTGTTCCTACCGTCCCTCATGGCCTTATCAAAGGCCTCTATCGCGAGTTGTGGTGGCTGGAAGTCTGGCTCTCCTAATCCGAACTGGATTGTGTCGTCTCCTGCCATGTCAAACATGCGCCTTACCCCGGTTGGCCGAATGCTGTTCGCCCGGTCAGAGAAGCGCACCATGTGCCCTTGAGAGGCGGCCTAGGTTTTGAAGAAGGCGGAAGTATGCCCTCCTTATTTCTCGGATGTAGGGTCAATTATCTCGGCATCGATTATGTCGAGATTAGTCTCATTACTGGCTTTACTAAGTAAATTCTTCACGATTCCTGCGGCCGCCAGAGGGGAAATGGAGCGAGTTATGACTATGGATGATGCCCAACCTAACGAAACTAGGACTACGGCGCCTATCATTACAGGAGATATTGGCAGGGAATTGGATGAGGACCCGGTTGTATTGAATGTATAGAACACGGGGAGGGAGTGCGATTGTCCCGAGACGGCGTGAACCTCCACAGTATGCTCGCCTGCTGACATTCTCTTGGCATCTAGTATCACGTGCCAATTAAAGGGAGTTAGTGCTCCGATTTCCGAAGGCGTTTCTGAGTATGTTGCCTCTGACCATTGACCCTCGTCAATTCTAAACTCTACCCTGTCGATGGCCCCTTCTTGACCCCATGCATGACCAGTTACATTCAGAAGTCCGCCATTATCAGCTGGCAGTGTGGCGTTGAGTAGATGATTTTGGAGTGTTTCCTGAATTAACTGGGTCTGTCCGCTTTCTCTGAGGAAAATCGCCAGTTCAACGGCCGCCAATGCATCTACCATCCCATAGCCAAACTCGCGATTCCAATATGGGTCTATTCCTATTTCACTGGGGTCGCCGCGGCGTTCGGATGTGTGCTTGAGAATCTCCTTTATCTGAAGGGGTGTTAGATTCTCATTGGCCTCCCAGATGAGTGCCACTATTCCCGTTACGGCAGGGGCCGCATATGATGTGCCACTGCCCCTTCCAGTATACGTATTGTCAGAGGCGTCCCCCCCGACGAAATTATTGCACCCGCCACTTGAGACGCATCCCTCTGCTTGAACGATATTTGTCCCGGGTGCGCTAATCTCTGGAATTAGCTCATTCAGTGGATTTTGATCACCATTATCTTTTCTTGGGCCTCTTGAGGAATAGCTGGCTATAGTGTCATCATCTCTATCTACGGTGTTCTGATCGTCAGTAGAGGCGACTGTGATTGAGAGGGACGATGCGCTCATTCCTGAAAGTCCATCATTATTTTCGCCGTCATTTCCGGCGGCATTTGATACAGCGACTCCTAGCTCCATGGCCTCATCCAGAATCCTGCTATGCATGTCCGTACCGTCTGAACCGCCATCTTCGTGACTGGTAATTCCCCATGAAAGGGAGATGATATCTATACCGTGATTTTCCTCGGCTACTCCCGGCCACGCGTCGTCTCTATGATCTACTATCCATTGTAGGCCATTCATAGCTGATTCATAGAACTCCTGCTCTAATGCATAATTCTCAAATGGCCCAGCGCCTACATCCGTCCCTATCCTGACGTCAACAAGCATCGAGTCTGGCGCGGAGCCGTAGTAATCTGTCTGGGCTCCATCGGCGTCTATTCCGCTCGCGCTAGCCATCCCCATGCAAGCGGTACCGTGTTGATTGCCATCGTCTGGATCAAAAGATCCGTCGTCTTGTCTGCCTCCGGCCAAGATACATTGTGGATCGGAGTGCACGAAACATACAGCGTCATACCCAGCTACGAATTTCCCACTTAGGCCGGGATGTTCATTGTCTACTCCTGTATCCACCATAGCAATATTCATGCCATTGCCAGTCACTCCCAAATCCCATGCCCCCACAGGATACTCAGTTGAGTTTCTTGCTTTTACTGATGGCGTTTGAATGTCCCCGTAGAATTCCAGAGTGCCATATCTCTCCACCATTATGACACCTTCTATTTCTACCAAATCCCAGATTTGAGAAGCATTGACATCTCCCAGTAGCAGAGCGTTGACGATAGGTAGCTCAACATTCACGCCATAACCCAGTGAGGAAAGGTGGTCGATGTCACTTTGCAAAATAGATCTCGAGTACGAGAGACCGATATTTACACTGCCTTCTGCCGATTGTAATGAGTCATGTATCCCATTTCTGTCTCTGTCTAAAGCTGTGTGAGACCACCAATCAATATCTACGTCCCACCAAACTGGAGCTTGTTGGGGGGCACTGTCCACGTGTCCTGCCTCAATTTTCTGAAAGTCATTAAATCTGCTTGTAACTATCCCTTCATCCATCCCAGGAGCTGCGATACTGCCAGCCAGAGGCACCATCAGAATAATGACCAGGAAAACTGCGATAGAATGACGGCTCATCTAACTCGGCGGGACGGCTTTCACCCATCAAGTAAGCGCCTCTTGGATTCGGTTCAAATCGAAGATTGAGGGGTTAGATGGTGGGGGCACTGGGATTTGAACCCAGATCAGCGGGTGTCTCCCACTTTAGCGTGCACCCGGCAAGCGCACGCTCTCGGGTTGCGACGGGTCGGTGCTCCAGTTGGTCATCAGATCCATCAGATACCCACTCGTCGTCATTCCCGTGCAACTGGAGCCCGCGGTACTACCAGGTTATACTATACCCCCGTAGGAGTA
>DALF01000016.1 GCA_002499345.1 Euryarchaeota archaeon UBA170
AATCATTAGAATAGGGGTTTTTCCACCTGAAATCTCTTGATTGTTTATGGCTTCTCTAATTACTCTGACTTTCTTCTCGACCTCAGGCATGAATGACTGCCCCCCTTTACCCGGGACAACGGACATCACCAGTACTAGGTCTAGATCTGGCAATAGAGGTATTACTTCTTCGACTCCAGTATCTGGATTGAGAACACAACCAACTTGTGTGCCTGTAGCCTGAATATTACTAATGAGATTTGGAAAATCTCGGACTGCTTCTATGTGAGCGATGACCATGTCTACTCCTGCATCGACATACTGAGGCCATGTTTCCTCGGCATTGTTAATCATAAGGTGACAATCTATGAAAACTTCATCTCCTAACCTATCTCTAACGGAGCGGATAATAGCTGGACCGAATGTGATTGTCTTGTTAATCACCCAGTTTCCATCCATTACATCCATATGTATCCAGTTTATTCCAGCATCAATGGCCTCATCGAGTATTTCACCTAGTTTGCAGAAGTCCGCTGTTAATATGCTCGGTGTAACATCCATGTGCGCTCTGATATGGGGGAGGAGGGGTAGGTTCTCAATCCCTTGGATGTGAAAATCAAGACACAGGTTGATACGGTGCCCCCCGCTCAGGAGCTTAGGTGATCCCATGGGACAAGTGATAGATGCTAGCGATTCAGACTTTGATGTTGTAACAAAGAGTGGGGGTTGGGTACTAGTCGATTTCTGGGCTCCTTGGTGTGGGCCATGTAAAATGATTGCTCCAGTGTTAAGTCAGATAGCAACAGAGAGAGAAATCACAATAGCGAAGGTGAATACCGATGTTAATCCCCTCAGTCCTGGAAGATTTGGTGTTAGGGGGATTCCTGCATTGATACTATTCAAAGACGGAGAAGTAGTAGATAGGATGACTGGTGCGATGCCCAAGCCGGGAATGGACTCTTGGTTGAACAGGCATATGTCCTAATATTCTGAAGCCTTTCTGAGTCTGTTTGATCTACTCTCCAAAGGGTTTCCGACATCTCTGAGTAGTCTTGCTCTGATAGCTTCGTGTAGCCACATTCCGCCTTCTAATTCTAACATCAGTCCCCTCTCTATCAACTCCGCCGGAGGTGGACCATGATGTTCTGCTGCTTTAGCGAGTACATTCCATGGAACCGGCCTATCAGAGACCGCCAAGATTGAGAGTATCTCTCTACTATCCTGAGGCAGGACATCTAGAATCTCCTGATCGAGAAAACGAGTCCAGTCTTCATGCACTGTCTTTCCATATAGTTCCAATAGCTCCACTGCCAGTGGATGCCCTCCCGTGATGCTGTGAATCTTTGATACCTCAGTATCACTGGGAAGATTCATTGAAGATATCCATACGTCAACTTCTTCGATAGAAAGGCCGGAAAGTTGTATTTCTTGGACTCGCTCTCTTGTATGGACGTCCCTTGTGTCATAGAATGCTAGTCTGGTTCTTGAAATTAAAATCAAGCTCAATGGGGCGGCTTCGGCCACCTGTAAGAGAGCACCGAAGAGATGGTTTCCTTCGGACCCTATGTTATGTACGTCGTCCAAAACGACCAATAGTTGAGATTCTGCCTTAGTTGCCAGTCCTGATTCATCCAATAGATGAGCAGAAAGCCTCCTCCTGTATGAATCGATATCAATTTCTACACCGGGCCTGAGGGGGAGCGTCTCAAGAATGTTGTATGGGTCGTGCTTACCCTCACCGACTCCTACGCCAATCTTATGCAGTAGGCTGGTTGCAATTCCGAGTGGAGTATCCCATGGTTGACAGGGATAGTACATCACCTCATAATCGGGAGTGGTCAAGGTAATCTCATTCAACCAATGTGAGGTTAGTGTCGTTTTTCCACATCCTGCGATTCCTGAAATGACCAGCATAGGAGTCCCAGAAGATAGCCAAGAGTCCAGTTTTTTTTTCTCGTCGGACCTACCATGTACCTCTCTAGTGACTGGAGGGAGATTTCGATACGTGGAATGAGCGCCAGAAAGTAGGCTTGATGAGCTTTGTTTTCTCTCTGGCGGAGAGACAATAGCACCAAATCTGATATCTCCGAAATTAAGTACTCCCTCATGTTGGGCATGCATCAAAACTTGTAGAAGAGATAGATTGGTTTCGAGTTTTTTTGCGGCTTCGTCGGCTCTTATTTCCAATAGCTTTCCATTCTTACCTCTGAGTAATACCGTTGTAGTCCTCAGATTGGAAATTCTCTCTCTGGCCTCGAATCTCCCCTCTTCTGTTAATTGCCATGTCTTTTGACGACGATCTTCGCCCCTTACACTCCGAGTGTGCTCGGACACCAAACCATCGGACATGAGTTCCCTCATCGCTCTAGAGACGTTTGGAGGATGCATAGCACATACCTCAGAGATTCCCGGTCTTGTAACTTGACTCGTCACGATATAGTGATCGGCTTGATGGTCCTGTTCCCAGAGGTGGAGGACAATCCTGTCGATTACGGGGACACTGACGCGTGGGATGCCGTCCGACATGGTGCTTCCTAGGGCCCACTACCCATCAAGAATTTGGAATTAGGTTTGTCCTACACAATGAGGATATTGTT
The DNA here is from genome assembly GCA_002499345.1 of Euryarchaeota archaeon UBA170. Classification (GTDB taxonomy): domain Archaea; phylum Thermoplasmatota; class Poseidoniia; order Poseidoniales; family Thalassarchaeaceae; genus MGIIb-O5. The sequence continues at coordinate 2,577 of DALF01000016.1, forward strand.
GATGCATGGGAGGGAGGAAAAGATCCGCGCAGTCTCTATCGAGGGATGGCAGGGAGAGGATGCTCTCACCGCCCAGTGATAGCGACACGGGCATTGTTGAAATTGGGCTGGGGATATAGTCCTCGCCGGTCTGAGTGATTATCAGTCGTATGCCATCACCCTCTGGGACTACGACATCCATTCCAAAGAATTCCATCTTTGCCAATACTGTTTGCCCTGGAGCTAGGGTATTTCCTTGGTTGCCGCCTTCATGGAACCTTAAGTCCATTACAGCATGTCCTAGATGCATCTCTGAACTTGACTGGACCATCTCTACGAAGAGATGTCCACTAGTGGATATTGGAGATATTGTGGCCTCCACATGAAATGTCGGAGTTCCTACTATCCTTGTCAGAGATTCAAACTCTGGACATTCTATCATCAGGCTGGAAGTAGCGGTTATGGTATCACTACCGCCAATTATCGAGCATTCGTCCATCCCTATCTCAATTGGGTCTGCCTCAAGTGGTGGATAGGTCTGCTCGACTCTCCAAGCTCCAATGTTATCTTGTACTTCAGCTACCAGTCTTGGTTGTGGCCCCTTGTCTAATAAGTAGTAATCAAACCACTCCAGCATATCATCTGCCCAGTCCCACCTAAGGGTGAATGGGAAGGCCTCAGCTCCTCGGCCGGAGGAAAGTGAAGAGTGTCCGCTTTCTCTATCGGGATAGTCATGTGCCCACTGGCCGTAAAGTCCCTTTACATCGAATCCAGCATCAACGGACATCTGGTGAGCTGGGAATGCCATATGGGGGTCGACATTCCAATCTTGCAAACCGTGGATGATATAGATCGAGCCGTCATAAACCTCTAGAGCGTTCTTTAGAAAGTGCCTTTCCTCCCAGTAATCTGACCCTGTCCAAGCTAGGTTATCTCCCGTGATATAAGCAGCTGGCCCAGCATAGTAACCCTCTACGTACCCCTCACAGGCATTCTCAATATCGCCATTATCCCCATCCAAGCCAAATGAGCCGTACACTCCATTGTGCATTATTGCGCCCCTTGCTTCCATACTGCCATTCCTCCACATCAAATCATGTACTCCTATCAAGCCAGACATCGGAACTATTGTAGCGAGATATTCAGAACCAGATGCAGCCGCGTTCCAAGGAGTGCTTCCGTCGTAAGACTTGCCGATGGCCCCCACCTTTCCATTGGACCATGCTTGAGTCCCTAGCCAATCAACCGCGGCCTTGATTCCAGCCTGCTCATCGTGACCCATTAGATCCATACAATGATTCGATTGTCCTGTTCCAAAGACCGAAACCTGAGCCACTCCAAATCCATGTGGGACGTAGTTTTCGATGAGGAATCTTCCTAGTCTATCTGCAGGAGTTAAGGCGTCAACATCACCATCGTCATAATATGGCCCAATTTCAGCTATAACAGGTACCTTACATTCTTCTAATACGGTTTCTGATTCGAGATCGCACCCCTCTACAACGGGAAGCCACAAACCAAGATGGACCTCGGCCCCTCCAGTCAGTCCCGCTCCCCCATCGGATACTGATATTGAGGGAACGGGGACGAATATTGATTGGACTTCCCCGACCAGATGTGATCCATTTATGGAGACCCTACTGAATACGTCATCATCTCTATATGTCATTTCTGAGCGATCTTCTACTGCCGGTAGCCAATGGATAGCATCTTCAGATTTATCATTTTCCGAATCTGACCCTAAGCATCCAGATAGAGAGGGGCAGAGGAGGATGAGGACCAGCAACACGGTCACGTTCCGCGGTAGCACATCCTGCTGGAAGATGTTAGAACTCATCATAGATTCGGTTAGATTGGATGAGTTAAATAGGGTTGGGTTGATTGATCTACTGTGGACAAGGCAAGATTAGAGCGTCTCCTAGTACTGCAGAGGATGGAGGCCACTGAGGCGGAAGTATATCGAAGGCTTGCTAAGATGCAGCATAATCCAGTCAATAAGGCCATATTAGAAGGAATTGCACTGGAAGAAGAGAGGCATGAGGTATTCATCTCTAAGATGACCGGGCAAGTAGTCACTCCGAATAAATTGCAAATAATTAAGCAGATTCTTCTAGCTAGGATTTTTGGATTCACTTTCTCCATAATGATGATGGAGGCCACAGAAAATGATGTGACCTCAGAATATCGAGAGCTCGGTCTGAATGAGATTGCCGAGGAGGAGGAGGCACATGAGGAGAATATGATTTCCATGTTGGATGAAGAGAGGCTGCGCTACTCTGGAAGCATAGTTTTGGGAATGTCCGACGCACTGATCGAATTGACTGGTGCTCTTGCAGGATTAACGTTCGCTCTCAAAGATCTAGATTTGGTAGCACTGGCTGGCTTGGTAACTGGGATTGCAGCGGCATTCAGTATGGGTGCCTCGGAGTATCTTTCATCACGGGCTGAGAAACGGGAAGTATCTGCAATAAGATCTGCATTCTTCACTTGGATTTCATATCTAATTACAGTCATGCTCCTCGTATCTCCCTATCTGATCATCGACCCTGATGGCTCCGGTGCGTTTGGCCTAGATACGCACGTTCTCGCTTTAGTTGGTACGTTCATTATCGGCTTGGCCATAGTTGGTGTCTTCAATTTCTACACCTCGGTGGTAGAAAAAGTATCTTTCACCTCCCGATTCATGGAGATGGTAGGCATATTAGGTGGCGTTAGCCTGATATCATATGCAATTGGGGTTGCTCTCGGATCAGCTCTGGGCGTATCCCAATAGTATGATGGCTTAAGTTATGAGCGGGACACCTGTCTCAAGCATGATGGACTACTACGACGAGTTACTCCAGAGGTTGAAAGACATAGACCTTATTGGTCAACTAGGTAGTCTACTCGGTTGGGACCAAGAGGTGATGATGCCGCCCCGGGCCGCGGCACTGAGGGCAGAACATTTGGCCTGGGTATCCAAGGAAGGCCATACAAGAAAGACCGACCCTAGAATGGGAGAATTACTCGATGAGCTGGAAGGAAGAGAGGACTTGGACGAAATTCAGATGGCCAACATAAGGCTTGCTAGAGAGTCATACGACAAGGCTACTCGACTGCCAACAGAGTTCGTATCTGAAATGGCTAAACATAATTCCAGAGCACTCATTTCTTGGACTGAAGCTAGGAAGGAGAATGACTTCTCGATATTCAGGAATGATTTGGCCAAATCCATTGAGTTCGCAAGGAAGAAAGCAGACTACCTGGGGTATGAAAATCTGCGATATGACGCCCTGCTTGATATCTATGAATCTGGACTGACGGTGTCTCGTCTTGATCCTCTATTCGAGGGCCTAAGAGACAAAGTAGCTCCTTTGATCAAGTCTGTTGCTGAGAGAGGGAGGAGGCCAAATGTGTCATGGGTTACCGAAAACTCGTGGGAGCAGGAGGGACAGGAAAGACTCAGTCAGATGGTTTCTGAATCGATTGGCTTCGACTTTGACGCTGGCAGGAGAGATGCTTCCACACATCCTTTCTGTGGGGGCCCCAATCCTGATGATGTCAGATGGACGACAAGATATAGTGAACATGACCCATTTGGTTCACTTTACGGTTCCATGCATGAGACAGGTCACGGAACGTACGAGCAGGGGCGACCGAGAGAGCTGGACTTCCAACCTGCTGGGAAGGCCAATGGACTAGGTATCCACGAGAGCCAGAGTAGACTCTGGGAGAATCAGATCGGTCGTTCTCTCGAGTTCTGTCATTGGTCCCTACCTCTTTGGAAAGAGGCGTTTCCCGAGAAGATGCAAGATATCGATGCAGAAATGCTTTGGAGAGCGGTAAATGTTGTAGAGCCCAGTCTCATTCGTGTTGAGGCAGATGAGGCAACGTATAACATCCATATTATGATCAGGTATGAGATCGAGAAGCTATTGATTTCTGGAGATTTAGAGGTTGATGAGCTTCCCGAAAAGTGGGATGATATGTATGAAGAATATCTGGGAGTGAGGCCTACGGACAACTCTTCGGGAGTACTGCAAGATATTCATTGGTCAATGGGGGCGATTGGATACTTCCCGACATATACGCTTGGAAATCTGTATTCTGCCCAACTATTATCCGCGGCTAGGGAAGACTTGCCTGAGCATGATTTGCAAATTAGTAGAGGGGACTTCTCGCCGTTACTCGATTGGATGAGAAGAAAGGTGCATGGACGCGGGAGCATTCTTGAGCCTGCTAAGCTCATCGAGGAGGCTACTGGAGAGGCTCCATCGCCAGAGGCATTCGTTGATTATCTGAGAGATAAGGTGAAGCGCCTTTATTCAGTATAGACCTATCATGTATACGGAAGTACGATATCCACAGCCTTCATAGGAGATTTATGCGGACCAGAAATCTTGGGGATGCTTCATCATTCATCAGAGATTTAGGAAGTTGCTGTAGCGCTATTTTGTTTGGTGCGGATATAGTCATTGCAGGCTCAAAGGAAGGCGTTATCAGATCCTGGTCAATCGAGACTGGTCAGCTAGTATTTGATCTTGAGATAGAGGGTCCGATATCAGATCTAGCTATATCTCAAGATATTCTATATGTTTCCTGTTCATCTAATCTAGTCGCTATTAGTATGAATTCAGGAAAGATCCTGTGGAACTCGTCACTAGAAGGTTCGAGTGATAGTGTTGTCACTTGGAACGGGTTTATCTGGGCATTATCTTCTGTCTATGAGATAGACATCTCTGACTATACTGAGTCGACGCTTTGGAAATTCAATGACCATGGTTCACTAGTAGAAAGATGGTCATTCGCTGAGAAAGGGTGGCACATGGGAGTTGATGATGGGATAGTTATTGGAATGGGCAGACCATCCTGTGGTTTCGTGAGGGTGAATGAGAGTGGCGTGGAGCATATGCCGCTCGTGACCTCGTCACCGGTTACTATTGGTTGTGATAGCTCCAATATGGCAATATTCGGACTGAGTGATGGCAGTATTTGTAATTCCAAAGGAGAGTTGTACGGGAGAGTTGGTGAGATGATAACATCACTCATCAGTCTAGAAGACGGTTGGGCGTGTGGTGACCAACAAGGACTGATTCTAAGGAATGGGACTGAAATCGATTTGAATAGGGAGATTTTGTCATTAGGAGTCGGTCCGAACGGTAATGACCTGTGGGCTTCGGTATGGGAAGATAAGTCGAGCTTCCTATCCATTTCACCAGATGGATCTCATTCAGAGATTTTCAAGCATCACGAAAGGATTGTGGTTTGTGGTTATGGAGGGGGCGGTATAGCCTTTGGAGACGTAGCTGGAAAGGTGTTCCTGGTAGAGGAGCGATTTGAGAATAGATTTGATCAAGAGGACCAACATCCAGAGGACCAGGAAACGGAAATAAATCACCTCAGAGAACGTTTGAGAAGACTAAGATGATGAAAATTTACAGTGGAAATTAACATTTACCGACCCCTATTTCCACTGTAAACGTGTTACTGAACGAAAGGTTTATTTGCCGCCGCTTGCCCTGTTGACTTTGCCGCTCCGGGGGAGTGGTGTGGGCGCGCTTCGGCAAACCCGCGGGCCACAACAACTGATCCGCAAAGTCGGAACGGTAGAAC